>JAIRLQ010000362.1 GCA_031259345.1 Treponema sp. | reverse complement strand
AGAATTTCCGGCCTGAGCCGGTTTATATCATTTTCTGATTATGAAATTCAAGGAGAAAAATAAATGGCGTTAAACAAAGAAGAAGTAAACTCCATTGTTGGCAAATTCGGTAAAAACGAAAAAGATACCGGGACATCGGAGGTACAAATTGCTTTACTGACGGAGCGCATCAACCTGCTTACAGAGCATTGTAAAAAGTTTAAAAAAGATAAGTCCGGTCAACGGGGCTTATTAATTCTGGTCGGCCAGCGCCGCCGTATGCTTAAATACATTCAGCGTACCAATCTTGAAAAATACCGGGCGCTTATCAAAGAATTAGGACTTAGAAAATAACAGATGATTCAAAAAGTAACATATACAATCGCCGGTGAAGAGCTCATTCTGGAAACCGGCAGGATAGCGAAACAGGCCAACGGCGCTGTTTTCGCCCAGTACGCAGGTTCGGCAGTTCTCGCAACAGCCTGTGCGTCATCGGAATCGGTTGAGGGTATGGACTATGTCCCCCTCACAGTTGATTATAACGAAAAGTATTATGCCGCGGGAAAAATTCCCGGCGGCTTTATCAAACGCGAAAGCCGCCCCAAAGACAAGGAAATCCTTGTTTCCCGCCTGATTGACAGGCCCATGCGGCCTCTTTTTGATAAAGCTTTTGGCAGGGAAATTCAGGTAGTGCCTACTACACTGTCTACAGATCAGGTAAATCCGCCGGACATGCTTGCAATCACCGCGTCTTCGGCGGCAGTCCACATTTCCGACATTCCTTTTAACGGGCCTATTGCGGGTGTGCGGATCTGCCAGGTTAACGGGGAATTGGTCGTAAATCCAACGTATGAAGAAATTGAAAAATCAACTTTAGAAATTGTAGTCGCGGGTACCAAAGAAGGCATCACCATGGTAGAAGGGGGCGCCAGTGAGGTTTCCGAAGACCTGATGATAGAAGCTCTTGAAAAAGCCCATGCGGTAATTATTGAGCTTTGCGGTCTTCAGGATAAACTTAGGGAATTGGTAGGAAAACCCAAGCTGCCCCTTACCCAGTCAAGTTATACACTGGAAAATGCTGATGCGATTCGCGCCGCCGCAAAGCCCAGGCTTGAAAGTGCCTGTTTCCTTAAAACCAAACAGGAACGCCATGCGGGTATTGCCCAGGTTAAAGCGGAATTTGAGGCCCAGTATGCCGCCCAGCTTGAAGACGAAAACCAAAAAAAGCTTTTCGACGCCCTTTTCGAGGATCTTCAATATGAAATACTACGTTCTTCCATTTTGGATCGGGGACTTCGTGTAGACGGCAGGGGAACGGAGGATATCAGAGATATTAGCTGCGAAATTGGTATCCTAAAGCGAACCCACGGCTCGGCCCTGTTTACCCGGGGTGAAACCCAGTCCCTGGTTGTTACAACTTTGGGTACTGTTTTTGATGAGCAGGTCTTCGATGATATCGAAGGAGATAAACGGGAAAATTTTATTCTTCATTATAATTTCCCTCCCTATTCGGTTGGCGAAGTTGGGCGCATGGGAACAGGCCGCCGGGAAATCGGCCACGGCAATCTTGCGCGCCGGGCACTGGAACCCATGGTGCCTTCCAAAGAGGTGTTTCCCTATACAGTCCGGGTGGTTTCGGAAATTATGGAATCCAACGGATCTTCTTCAATGGCTTCGGTCTGCGGCGGAACCCTCTCAATGCTCCACGCCGGCGTTCCCATGAAGAAGCCTGTGGCGGGCATAGCCATGGGCCTTATTACCGAAGGCAAGGGCGGAAGCGGCGACCGCTTTGCGGTGCTTTCGGACATCCTGGGCGAAGAAGATCATCTGGGGGATATGGATTTTAAAGTGGCGGGTACCGAAGACGGCATTACAGGTTTCCAGATGGACATTAAAATAGCCGGCGTAAGCCCCGAGATTATGCGGAAAGCTATGGATCAGGCGAAGCGGGGCAGGCTGCATATTCTTTCAATAATGAACGCGACCATTTCAAAGCCTGTTGATACCATCAGTGAATATGCGCCCAAAATTGTTACCCTGCGCATAGATATCGACAAGATTGGCGCCCTGATTGGTCCGGGCGGTAAAAATATTAAAGCCCTGTGTGAACAGTACAGCGTGCGGATCAATACCGAAGATGATGGTACGGTTACCATTTTCGGCAAAAGCTCAAAAGACGCCGAAGACGCGAAAGCGGCGGTGCTTGGCATAGTTCTCGATCCCGAAGTCGGGCGGATTTACCAGGGTACGGTAAAACGGATCATGGATTTTGGGACTTTTGTGGAAATACTGCCGGGCAAGGAAGGGCTGGTTCATATTTCCAAGCTTTCCCGGCAACGGATTAATCAGGTTACCGATGTTGTACACGAAGGAGATTCTATCCCTGTCAAGCTTTTGGAAATTGACAAACTTGGCAGGCTTAATCTTTCGTACATTGACGCGATAGACCCCGACGGAGCGCCCCAGGGGGGCGATGATAATTCCGGGCGCGGCAGCCAGCGCCGGGACGAACACCGCCGCCGTTAGTTATGCAGATGAACCGGGAAACCATAGAACTTCGTATTCTAAAAAAAGAAAAGGCCTGGCTTCCCCGGTACGAAACCGAAGGGGCTGCGGGCATGGATCTTAGGGCCCTTCTGGAGGAGGATATAACCATAGCTCCCCTGGGGAGGGCCAGGATACCCACCGGGCTTTTTTTGGAAATTCCTTCAGGTTACGAAGCCCAGGTCAGGCCCCGTTCAGGTCTGGCCTTTCAAAAGGGTATTACTGTATTAAACACGCCGGGTACCATAGACTCGGATTACCGGGGCGAACTACAGATTGTGCTTATCAATCTGGGCGAAGAAACTTTTACCGTAAAATCCGGTGATCGTATTGCCCAGATGGTTCTGTCCCCGGTTGTACAGGCAAAGATTACCGAAAAAGAGGAATCCCTTTCGGATACCAAACGGGGCGCCGGGGGGTTTGGTTCTACCGGCGTTTAGGGGGCGTGAATGGAAAATGGAGCAAGCCCTGTGAATGTGGTCTTTGAAGGCAGGCGCGCTGTTTCCCGGGTTATTTTTTGGTATCTGGTCAAGGACACTCTTTTTTCATTTTTTGTTTCATTCCTCTTTTTCTTTTTTATCTTTTTTGTAAACCAACTGCTTCTTTTGGCGCAGGAAATTCTTACCAAGCATGTGCCTTTTCATCAGGTAGCCCTTCTGGTTTTATATTCCCTGCCGTCCATCATCGCCATGTCCGCGCCTTTTGCTTCTCTGGTGGGGACTCTTATGACCATAGGA
>JAIRLQ010000327.1 GCA_031259345.1 Treponema sp. | reverse complement strand
CGTTGACCAAAAGCCTTGCCAAAGCCGGCGCCTCAAAACAGATACGGGTTAATACCGTCGCCCCGGGACTTATCGCCACCGAGATGACCACGGGTTTCGGCTATGATCCGAAAACCGTTCCCCTGGGCCGCATCGGCAGCGGCGAGGACGTAGCCGGAGCGGCGCTGTTTCTGGCCAGCGACTACGCTTCGTATATTACGGGGGCCTGCCTAGACGTTAACGGCGGAATCGCGATGATTTAGCTTGTAGCCCGGGTTTTGATTATTTTCAAGTGTTTTAGAAAATTCCGTTGTTTAATGCGTCGGCAAGATCTTGATCGATGACAAGTCCTCATCAGAAGTATTGATGAAAAAGGCACCGGGTTTCATCATTGCAAGTTTTGTTTACAGATTTTTCCGCTCACCCAAAGTACATTCCTCCATTTACGTGTAGACACTGGCCGGTAATATAAGCGCTCTTGTCGGAAGCCAAAAATAAGACCCCCTCTGCAATTTCTTCCGGTTTGGCGGCCCTGCCCATTGGAACTTCACTGTTGGAATAGACAAAATCTTTTGCCTGTGTCATGGGAGTATCGGCGATTCCGGGAACAATGGTATTAACGGTTACACCCCTTGACGCGCCATATTTGGCAAAGGAACGGGTAAGCCCAAGAATGGCCGCCTTGGATGCTGCATAGGCAGGACTGGTTCTGATTCCGCCCACCTGGGCTGAAATGGAGGATACGTTTACGATCCTGCCGTATCCTTTACGCTCCATACGGATAAGTGCCTCCTTGGAAAAGAGGAAGGCACTTGTTACGTTGACCGTCATAATTTTATTCCATAAGGTTGCATCAGTTTCCATAATCCCCTTAACGCTGGTAATGCCCGCGCAATTAAAGAGTATATCGGCAGTTCCTTCTTTATCGATGCTGAAGAACATTTCCTTGACGCCGGCTTCATCGGTAACATCCAAATGTATATACAGGCAGGAACAGCCGCCGTTTAGCTGTCTTTCCATTTTTCTGCCGTTTTCATCATCCAAATCTACAAGATAGATCTTTTTTATTCCGTTTTCCGCAAACAGCAGGGCTGTCGCCGCACCGATACCCTTCGCACCGCCTGTAATAACCGCCGTTTTACCTGTAAGATTCATTTGGCTCTCCGCTAAATATGGTAAAAATCTTCCGCATTTTTGCGAAACAGTTTGTATAGTTGATCGTTTTCGACGTCTTTGAGCAACTTCAAAATAGTACTGACACATACCGGATAGGCCGCAGCCTGGGAAGACACCGGCCAATCGCCGGCAAAAACAACCCTATCGGGTCCAAAGGCTTCAAAAATTGTATCCGCATAGGGCCGTATATCTTCTATGGTCCACTTTTTATGATCCGCCTCGGTTGCAAGACTTGAGACCTTGCACATCAAATTGGGAAATTGGGCCATTTCGCGGATTTCACTCCGCCAAGGGTCCAGTCCACCCCCTTTGATATTAGGTTTGCCGATATGATCAAGAATACAGGGTACATCCCCAACTTTTTCGAGAAACTTAAGGGTATTCCGGTTATGCCTGTAATCAATACATACATCACAAGTAAGGTGATACTTGGGAAGCAGGTTTACCCCTGTTATAAATCCCGGCTTAAGACAAAATTCCATATCCGGTTCAAATTGAATAATGCGGCGTATACCTTTTATCAGCGGATTTTGGGCAAAGACGGCTAATTCTTCTTCCACGGCGCGTCCTTTTTCTAAAGGCGCCCAGGGCACGAGGCCCTTAAGGCGCGGTTCCGTCTTTGCCTGAGCCGTGATCCATTCCACTTCGTTAAGGTGTTGGGCAGGATCACATTCGCACTGAACAAAAACCATTTTGTCCACCTGTACCTCGCCGCAGGCATCTTTATAATCCGCCAGGGTAAAGGATCTGTTGAGGAAGGGAACATCATCAAGCCAGGGGTAGCGCATTTTTTCCACATCCCAAACGTGTACATGGGTATCCACAATGCCAAAATCAAGCTTTTTACTCATAACAAATCTCCTTTATTTTACGAAGAAACGGATTGAGCCGTATGTTCCAAACCTATTTTCTTTTGCCTTTTTTTATCTTTACCTCCCCTGCGGCGATAAACACCGCTATAAACAGTACTCCGCCATAAACGATTTTCTGTACATTCGGAGGAATGTTCATCGCCGACAGAAAACCATTCAGTACTATGATGATCAGCACCCCGGCCATGGTACCGGCATAACTGCCCCTTCCCCCGTTCAATGAAACGCCCCCGATGGCTACGGCCGCAATAGACTGCATCTGGTATTCTTCGCCCATGGCAAGGTAGAGCTGTCCCAGACGGCCCGAATAAAGAACGCCGGCGACGGCGGCAAGAAGACCGCATATGGCGTAGGCAAATACCTTTGTTTGTTTAGTGTTAATACCTGAAAAAAAAGCGACATTTTCATTGCTGCCTACCGCGTAAATATACCGTCCCAGGCGCGTCTTGTGCAAGATGACAATTGCCAAAGCGGAGATAAATATCCATATCAGAAACAAAGTGGATATCCCTCCCGTATTTTCATGAACCAGGATTTTTATCGCCTCCGGAGGACTGCCTCCGGGCATACCGCCCGAGAAACCAACAAGCAAACCCTGAAATATAATATTTGTTGATATTGTCATAATAACCGGAATGATTCCAATATAGGCGATACCGAATCCATTGATCAGGCCCATCCCTATGCCCGTAAGCAAAACCAGGGGTACGGCATATATAAGAGCATTGTTTTGCCCGTTAGTTAACCCTGCCATCAGAAATGCGGAAATTGAAAACATCCATGGTATGGAAAGATCCATGCCTCCGGTTAAAACGACAAAGGTTTGTCCCAGAGAAGTAATACCCAAAACGGCCGCAGTAACCGCCAGCATATTCAGGTTGTTTGCGCTGGCGTAACCGGGCCTTAATATTGAAACAACCGC
>JAIRLQ010000275.1 GCA_031259345.1 Treponema sp. | reverse complement strand
AGATCCTGGAGTTTCCCTGTTTCGCGGTAGAGGATTATGATGAGCTTAAAAAAACCATAGCCCGTAATTCCGACGGAACCGACATCATCTTAATTGACACTATCGGCAAGAGCCCCCGGGACATGGTAAAGCTGGGGGAAATGAAGCAGCTTCTTGACGCGTGCGGTTCCCTGGCGGAGGTTCATCTGGCGCTTTCCGCGGCCACAAAATCCAGCGACCTTAAAGAAATCCTGCAGCAATTTGAACCGTTTAATTACCGCTCGGTTATTATTACCAAACTGGACGAAACTATAAGAACCGGCAATATTATCGGGGCTCTTTGTGAAAAGGGAAAAAGCATCTCGTACATTACCAACGGCCAGAAGGTTCCTACGGATATAAACAGGGCCGAAGTGATACATTTTCTCACCAATCTCGAAGGCTTTAGGGTGAACCGGGAAAAGATGGAAGAAAAATTTCCGCCGGAATCCGAGAAGCTAAAAGAGTGGAGGTGAAAAATGGAAGATCAGGCGGAAAAGCTTCGCGAAATAATGCGGCACAAGACTGCCGGGGCGGGGGGCGAAAATAAAAGCGGCGAAGATAACAGATCCCGAAGCGAAAGAATCGAAAGCCGCGCCGCGGATAAAACAGGCAGAACAAAGTCGCGTATAATAACCGTAACTTCAGGCAAGGGCGGGGTAGGGAAGACCAATGTTTCGGTAAACATGGCCCTGGCCTACGCGCGGCTGGGTAAAAAAGTTGTGGTCATGGACGCCGACTTGGGGCTTGCCAATGTAAATGTTATGCTTAACATGATCCCAAAATACAATCTTTACCATGTAATTCGCAAACAGAAAACCATGAAAGAAATCATGGTAGATACGGATTACGGTATTTCCATAGTTGCCGGAGCTTCGGGGTTTTCAAAAATTGCCGATCTTTCGGAAGAAGAAAGACAGAATTTTATCAATGAACTTGAAGCCTTGTCCAATTTCGACATTATTATTATAGATACCGCCGCGGGGGTTTCGCGGAATGTGCTGGATTTTGTGGCGGCTGCGGACGATGCGGTTATTATTACTACCCCGGAGCCCACGGCCATCACCGACGCGTACGGTATTATAAAAATAATTGCCACCGAATGGGACAGCCTTAATATGGGCCTTAAGCTGGTGGTTAACCGGGTAAAAAGTTATGCCGAAGCCAAAAGGGTTGCCGACAGGATGACAAACATAGCCGGGCAATTCCTTAATCTTAAAATGGATTACCTGGGCTGTATCTTTGACGACATAGCGGTTTCCCAGGCTGTACTTAGGCAGCGCCCCTTTATGGTAGTAGATCCAAAATGCAAGGCGTCTCTTTGCGTGCAGCATATCGTAGGGCGCATGGAAAAAAGCGAGTTAAAGGAAAGGGGCGGCTTTGGTTCCATGATTAAACGGCTTTTTGGGCGGAGTTAACATTGGCCCGTTTTGGATAAGGAAGGAAAGGGTGTTTAATTTTAAAATTTCGGGAATTGCCTCGGCTTTTGGTTTTTTTGTATCTCTGATATTAAACCTTGTCGCAGGCGCGCCTTTTCCGGTATTCCTTGTGCGGCCCCTTGCCTTTGGCGTCCTCTTCTTTGTTGTTTCCGGTATAATCTGGTTTTTGATTTGCCATTTCCTCCCTGAATTGCTGGATGGGGATGTTTCGGCCCCTGGGAGAAGGATAAATATAGAGGAGGGTTCTGAAGTTGAGGAGCCCTCTTTTGCGGACGGCGGGGTGGGCGTAAAAGCCGCGCTGGCCGATGATTCGGACGGGGCTCTGGGGGATATTTCAGACTATCTTCAAAACAAAGTCGCTCCCCCTGTGGCCGCCCCTGCCGCTTCCGCCTCGGGAAGTACCGGTTCCGGGGAAATTGACCTTTCTGCCGGGGGCATAAGCGGCAACGGCGTTCTCCCGGCCTTTTCTGTTCCCCCTGTAGACCAAGTAGGCGGCAGTGATTATAATGAAAGTGACGAAGTGTTTGCTTCTTCCACTCCGGGCAAGCCCGGTGGATCCGGGGGCGTTTCTTCCGCGGTGCCGGTAGTTCCCGGGTCTATTGATATATTGCCGGATCTTGACAGTTTAGCCGGAGCTTTTTTGCCCAGTTCCGGGGACGCGGAAGGGGATACGGTGGACTATTCAATACCGTCGCCGGCAAAAAATCCCTCTCTAAACAGCAAGGGTCAGAAAATAGAGGGAGATTTTAATCCCAAGGACCTGGCTATGGGGATTCGTACTATTTTAGGCAAAAAGGAATAAAAAATGAGGAAGGTCTCCGGGGATAATATAGAGGTTTATTCCATGGAACAAAAAACAGAAGACGGGCTCTGGAAAAAATACCGTAAAACCAGGGATCCTAAAATCAGGGATATGTTTATTATTCAGTACGCCCCGCTGGTAAAATATGTAGCCGGCAAAGTTGCGGTCGGCATGCCTTCCAATGTTGAGTTTGAAGATCTTGTAAGTTTTGGAACTTTTGGGCTTCTTGACGCCATTGAAAAATTCGAACCCGATAAAAATGTAAAATTTAAAACTTATGCGGTTACCCGTATCCGGGGGGCTATCTTTGATGAACTTCGTTCCATCGATTGGGTGCCCCGTTCAATACGCCAAAAAACACGGGAAGTTGAAGACGCTATCGGAACCCTGGAAGCACGGCTGGGACGGACGGCAAATGATCAGGAGATTGCCGGCGCTTTGGGTATGAGCGAAGACGAATATCTTAAAACCATGATGAAGATTTCCGGGGCATCGATTATTTCGATACACGAAGTCTGGTATTCCGGAGACGAAAACGACAAGGCTTCCATTGCGGACAGTATTGAATCCCCTTCAAGCCTAAACCCGGAAGTTATCGCAGAACGTGACGAAGTACGCCGTGTCATAGTAGAAGCCATAAATGAGCTTCCCGATAACGAAAAGAAAATTTTGGTGCTTTATTATTTTGAAGATCTTACTTTAAAAGAAATTGGCAAAGTTCTGGGTGTTACCGAATCCAGAGTGTCCCAGCTCCATACCAAAGCCATTACCCGTTTGCGGGCCAGGCTAAAGAATTCCAGAAGAGGCATTGTTTAGGGGCAATACATGGTTGATTTTGTCCGGCTTCAGAATCTTATCAGGGAACAATTGGAAGAGGACAGATCTGTCAGAACTGTAACGGCAAGGGGGGCGACCCTTGAAGAAGCGGTAAGCGAGGCGGCGACGCTGCTGGAACTTCCGGTACGGCGCCTGGAATACGAAGTTACAGAAAAAGGTTCTCCCGGTATTTTGGGCTCGGGGAAAAAAGACTGGGTTATAAATGCCTATGAACGGGTTATAATCAAAGAAGATGAGGGCTTTGAAGATTCAGAAGATGAAGAATCAGCTTTTGCCGGCAGTATTGTCGAAGATCTCGACGGAGACGTTTTTCTTCATTTAAATGTAGACGGAGCATTCTTAAAAGCGATACCTCCCAAAGGCAAGGGGTACCGGGCTTCGGAATCCGATGCCATGCGCCTTATTCACGGAAGGGGCGTTACCGAATTCGATTCCGAACTTGTCTCCAGGGTTGTAACGGAGGCAAAAGGGAAATACGTCAGGATAGGTGATTTTGAACACTTACCGACAAATGACTCAAGCGTTACCGTTGATATTGCCGACGGCGAAATGAAAGCTTTTATTACCGTAACGGCGCCGGGTTTGGGGGGCTGCGATATTTCTGTAGAGACCTTTTTAAGTTTTTTAAGAAACAACCGGGTGATTTACGGGGTAAATGAAGAGTATTTAAGGGATTTTGCGGACAGGCCTGTTTACAAGGAAAGGGTTGTAGTAGCCGAAGGAACGAGGCCGGTTAACGGCAGGGATTCCTATATTCAATACAATTTTGAAACAGATCAGAGCAGGCTTAAATTGCGCGAAGGAAGCAACGGCCGCATTGATTTTAAAGATCTTAATATCATCAAAAATGTAGTGCAGAATCAGCCTTTGGCGAGGGTGGTTCCGCCCGAATCCGGGGTTGCCGGGCGGACCGTTACCGGGAAGGTGATCCCCGCCAAGAACGGCAAAACGATTCTAATTCCTATAGGCAATAATGTTCACCTGGGCGATGACGGCGCAACTATTATCGCGGATATTAACGGGCAGGTTATTATTTCCGGCGGCAAGATCAATGTTGAAGAAGTGTATACCGTAAACGGTGATGTCAATCTTAAAACCGGAAATATTATATTTTTGGGTACTGTTGTAATTAACGGCAATGTGGAAGACGGCTTTTCCGTAAAAGCGGCCGGAAATATCGAAGTAAACGGTACCGTAGAAAAGGCGGAGCTTGACGCCGAAGGCGATATTATTGTCCACCAGGGTATTACGGGCAAAAATACGGGTACCATTAAGTCGGGCCGTTCCGTATTTGCCCGGTTTATCGAAAACGCGATTATCGAATCGGGCAATATGGTAGCGGCTTCCGATGGGATTATCAATTCCCAGGTGGATGCTTTTAAACGCATTGTCTGCCAGGGAAAACGCGCCCACATTGTAGGCGGCCGTCTTAGGGCTTCGGAAGAAATTAACGCCAAGATTTTGGGAAGCCCTACCTCGGGTACCGAGACGATCTGTGAAGTCGGCATCGATCCCAAAAGCAAGATGCAGCTTGAAAAATATACCGCCAGCAAAGAAACGATGGAAAAACAGCTTGAGGATATTCACCGCAATTTACAAACCTTAATCAATATTAAAAAGCAGCGGAAATCCCTGCCGGAAGACAAAGAAATTTACATGAAAGAACTTATGGACAAAAGGCAGCTTATTTCCGGGGACCTTAGGCAGGTTAATAACGGAATTGCCAAAGTGCAGGAATATCTTAACGGCATAAAAGTCCGCGCCCGGGTTTCGGCTTCTTCAAAAGTTTATCCCGGGGTAAAGATTATTATAAAGGAAGCGGTAAGCGATGTCCGCACCGAGTACCGGTCGGTTACCTTTATTCTTGAAGACAACCTGATCCGGGTAACCAAGTACGAAGAGCCTGACGAAGATGCAAAGAGGGGGCCGGATGGCTATACAACCAATTGACCTTCAAACCCTGTTTGCCCAGATGGAAAAAGTCGGCAAAACCCAGGCAATGCAAAAGGACGGGTTGCAGATTCAGCAGGCCCTTCAGCAGGAGCAAAGCCAGATGAAAGCTCTGGAACATGTCCGTTCGGTAAACGAGGCCCAGGAAATGGGCGAAGAAACGGGAAAGATTAAAGACGGCAGGGGGGGGCAGCAATACCAGGGACAGGAAGGCAGAGAGGATACGGAAGCCGAAGGAGAAGATAAAAAAAACGAGAGCGAACTCCTTAGGGATCCCAGCCTTGGCCGCAATATTGATATTTCGGGCTGACCGTATATGTCCTGGCCTGTACTTGCCTCTAGCGCCAGTTTGGTTTTTTGTCTTCTCGCCTTTTTGTATTTTCGTTCATATATAAAAAAACGAACCGGCCGGGAAGCCATGCTCTCTGAAATAAGGGAGGAAGTAAACCGCATACTTGCGCGGATTGACGAGATTACCGAACAGGATGTTTCTTTATTTGAAGAAAAAGAAAAAAGCCTGCGGGCTCTGCTTGAAGAAACAGATAAACGTATTAAAGTTTATACCAGGGATCTGGAGCGCAGCCTTTCTTCGGAAAAAGCCTACCGTGAATTGGGCAAAGCCATGCGCTTTTCTGTCGAGAAAGAAGAAACGCCTTTAAAGGAAGTCCCAAAAGAGCTTCCCAGGGAAGCCCCTTTGGAGGCGCGTCCCGAAAAGCCTGTTCGGGATTCCCTTAATGAACAAATCCGGGAACTTGCCCGTTCCGGTTTAAGCGCCAAAATAATTGCTTCAAGGCTTGGTATCAGTATTTCAGAGGCCGAAATGGCGGTAGCCCTTCTGGAGCGCCGGCCCTTTTAGGAGCCGGCTTTTAAGCGGGCTTATTCCAAAACCCGGTCAGTTTCGGAACAAGCTTTTCCAAAAACTGAAGTTTCAGAGCCGCCTCAAGCTTTTATAGCTGAACCCTGAATCCTATCTGGGCGCCGTAGTTTTTGTCAAAGAAATTAAACAGCCCCGTCATGTCAAGGTGGAGCACCATAAGATCCAAAGATATGCCCCCAAAACCCCTGAGGCCGAAAGCGCTGTCTTTTTTGGACGAAGAAAGGCCCCCGTCGCCCAGGCTTATTCCGCCGAGTTCATTCCCGATGGCGATAATATCGCCTGGTGTGATGGCTCTTCCATTATACCGAACCGTCGCGTCCGCGTCATAGCCAACTTCGGACCAGGAATAACTTGCCCCAAAACCGAGATAGGGGGTAATAAGTAAAATATTTTTGGAAATCTGCATGGTTAATTCAAGTGATTTGCTTGACCAGGATAGTGCAACATCCGGCTTTTCCAGGGTGATCTGGTCGGATGCTCCATTGACACCAATATTTACCGCCTGGTTTACTGAAGAGCTTAAGCCGCCTTTTAGGTAATTAAAACCCAGGCCTATCGAGATATTGGGCAGCAGGGTCCGGCTCTTGCCGTCAAGAATCGCATAACGCAAGCCGGCGCCCAGCAAGAGATAATTCATTTTTGTGGATGTTCCCCACAGTTTGGTTTGGGGTAACATGCCAAATTTAAGGCCTATATCAAATGGAAGAAAGAATCCGCCAAGCCGGGCTTCGGCAGTATAGGCGGGAAAATAAAGGCGCGGGGCTCCAAAGGGCATGTCGTAGCCCAAAACCTTTGACAAATTTTCAATGGTTTTCAGGTCCATGGTGGTAAAACCAAAAGAGCCGCCGACGCCAAAATGAGGGGGAACACTTGGGAAAAGTTTTCCCACATAGGCATCGGACCAATTTAACCCGATACCGGAATTAAACGGCAGGGCTTTTGCCATTTCAGCGGAAAGATTTGATAATCCGCTGTGTAAATCGCCAATTTCGAAGGCAAAAGCAGGTCCGACCGCAGCGGACAAAACCAACAGAAAAACGAATACCTTTAGCACGAGCCGTTCCCAAAACCTGGTAGGTTTCGGGAACGGCTTTGGAAAAAACGGTCGAAAGCCCGCTTTTTCCTCTAAATCTAAGGTTGTTTGACAAGCAAGCTTGTCTTCAAAAGCTGAAGTTTTGGGAAAGGCTCGCGCGATAAATAAATTTTTCATAATAATAATATAGCGCAAAAAGAGAAAAAAAACATCTATGGCAAGAGCGAAGTTTTACATTACCAGGATTTTTCTATATTTGGGCGCACGGTTGGGCGCCGTTATTGTTTTTCTGCTGGCTTGAGCCTTAATTTCGGCTGCCAACGGCGTACCGTATAAATATCCGGTAACGCAGGGGTAATATAATTTGTGTTTTTCGTCTTCGGGCCCTTGACTTTTTTTTTGAGCTTTGATATGTTAATTCTACAAAGGGGAGGCTTTCCCAAAACTAACATCGAACTAAAAGTTCGCGTTTTGGGAAGGGCTTAGGGATTTTGCCTTTTGCAAAATTCTTTTAACAACGGTTACTGGCATTCGGGCCACCTTAGCTCAGTTGGTAGAGCAGCAGACTGAAAATCTGCGTGTCTGGAGTTCGATTCTCCGAGGTGGCAAAAAAGATGGCTGTTTTGGGGCTGCCTGAGGCAGCCCCGCGGCGTAATATGCGCCGGTAATTACCACTCGTGGGGGTGGCAGCCGTCTTTCGGTTCAATGATATTGAACGTGTCGCCGGACGGCTCAATCACATAAAAGCCTTTTTTAGGGCATAAATTTTCTCGCTGTCGCTGAAAACCACTCCCGCAATAGCGCCCAGGTATACCCGCTTATCGTTATGTAGATCGGCATATTTACGCAGTTTTTCCATGCGCTCAATATGATCGTGTATATCGTCAATATTGGGCTTGGTCTTGACCTCAACGACCATCACTTTATCGCCGTTTTCAAGGAGCGCGTCAACTTCCAGAAAAATATCATGCTCCCTGTCCTTGATTTCGGTACGGTTTGATTTGGTAAAGGTAAAACCTAGTTCCTCAAATTTCGCCACGAGGTTCGGCAGAACCATATATTCAACCATGTCACCGAATCGATTACCCAATTCGCTAATCCGTTTGTCGGTTGCCTGCATCTGACGGTCGGTTGCTTTTTGGCTCTCTACGAGACTTTGTATACTTACCCAGACTTTTTCAAAGTTCAACCCCTCGTCCACGATTGGTACTGTCTCCATAATTGGCTCCTGCTCTAACTATACCCCATTCCAGCCGTTTTGGAAAAACCTCTAAATATAATAACGGGTGAAAGAAGGAATAGTATACAAGAAAATAATAGACGGAAAAATAAGAACCCCCGGCCCCATATACAATCCATACGCCCGCATCCGCATGCGGCCCTTTAGCTTGTTTATCCTTTGCTGTAAAAATCTTCTGCCCGAACTTCCGGGTGGGTGTAGCGCCCATTACCGGGACGGGCACGGCCAAGGGTGATTGCTTTTTGGGGACAAAAGTTAACGCAAGCCTGGCACTGCTGGCATTTGCCGGAATATTGCGGCCTGCCGTTCCCCATGTTGATGGCGCCGGCGGGACAAACCCTGGCGCAGATACCACACCCGGTACAGGCGTTACTTATTTTAAACCAGCGCCACATAAAGCGGAGTCCTAAATGAAACATAAGGGATACGGCCTTTGAAAATGGCTTAAAGGTTTTTATTGTGCCGATTTCACGCCGCTTAATTGCAAGGGCGCATTGTTCTGTGGCAATCTTTTGGAGCGCCAGGCGCCGGCGCATGGTTTTTTCATTTGGGGGCCCAAAAATGGGAATAAAATTTTCGACCGCCGGAATCAGCCCCGCATAATCCAGCTTGATTTTTTTGCGCCCCAAAAGCCGGGCCGCCTCGGCCAAAGCGCCGCCCTGGTATGAACCAAAGCTGACCAGCGCGGCAGTGTAAGGGGCTTTAATTTCCAGGGATTTGATAAAGCGGCGTACCACAACAGGCAGGCCCAGGGCATAGGATGGAAAAATAAAAACAACAGCATTCGCTGCAATAACCCGGATTCCATGCGCGGCGGGCGGTATTTTTTGCGTTTCAATGCCAATACTGAAAAGGCGGCACTCATCCCCTAAAAGCGAAGCTATTTGTTTCGCCGACCAAAAACTGTTACCTGTACCGCTAAAGTAGTAAATATGCGTCAAAGCAGTTTAACTATCCCCGGAAACATTATAAATTGTCAAGATTAAATGGGGCGAACTGGAATGGGCGAACCCGGCAATTCTCATTTTAACCACGAAACAAGGATCATAAAGGTGGCAATCCGGGCTATAAAATGAATCCGTTCAAGGCCCCTCCATTTATGCAGGTAAATATGGCGAAAAAGCCCGGAAAACAAGTCAGGTTAAAGGTTTTGCCTCAAGAACCAATGATTCGGAAAAACGTATTTCTGTAATAATTTTTGAAATAATCTCATATACATCCTTTAATTAATACACCCACATTATAAACAGGCATTAATTTTAATTATATCAAAGTATCGGAGGCTTATTAAGATACTTGCCGGAAAAACAGGTGTTTTTTGTTTTGAATTAAACAAGATCCTGACCGAAAGCTTATGTGGTGGAGGCAGTTTTTACACAAAACCGCGGAATCCATCTATTACAAAAAAATTAGATTGCGCTGGTAAAGTAATGCGGTACATATTTTTGGCTTTTTTACTCGGCTTTGCAACAGCCGTTATCGTTATGGTAATTATCCTCAAAATTCGCAAAAGCCAGGGAACAAAATTTTTACCTCTAAGAAATGACGATCCCTTCGTACCCCGGGTCTTCCTGGAAATTCTAAAAAAGGAGTCGGTTGATCAACTTAGGCTTGGGGATCATGTCAGACAGGAAATGACGGTGTTTTTCTCTGATATAAGACAATTTACCACCCTTTTGGAAGCCCTTACCCCGGAAGAAAGTTTTAAGTTTATCAATTCGTATTTGGCCCGTATTGTGCCGATTATTACAAAAAACGGCGGCTTTGTGGATAAGTACATAGGCGACGCCATTATGGCTATTTTTCCCCGGACAAACGGGACGGACATGGCGGTACTCTCCGCTATCGAAATACAAAAGACCCTGGTTGAATACAATATTCACCGGGCTAAGATGAACTACCGTCCCCTTTCCATCGGCATAGGCATACACATAGGCACTTTGATGATGGGAGTGGTGGGCGTGGAGGATCGTATGCAGAACACGGTTATTTCCGATGCCGTAAACCATGCCAGCCGTCTTGAGGGTATGTGCAAGGCCTACAATGTTTCCATTGTTGTAAGCGAGCAGATTTTTAAAAAGCTTGAAGAACCGGGATCTTATATGTATCGCTTTTTGGGCAAGGTGAGGGTTAAGGGCAAGGTCGAGCCGGTTTCTGTTTTTGAGATTTTTGACGGCCTTAATCAGGAACTTCTGGAACGTAAGAAAAAGGCCAACCGCTACTGGGAAGAAGGTATGCTGAGTTTTAGCAAAAAGGACTACCTCGCCGCTCTTAAACAATTCAGGAAAGTGAGGGAGATCCTTCCCGAAGATGGGGCGGCGATCTGTTACACCGATTATTGCATGGAAAAGCTGTAAAATGCCGGAAATTACGCCAAAACTGCCGAAAATTATTATATGAAGGTGATGCCGGAATGCCCCTGCTCTGCCTTGCCGCCCGGGGCGGGTGTAATGGGGGAGGTGTAATATGGAAACGGAAAACAATATTCAAAAACTTTATGACAAAATAAAAAATGCCAGGCATTGCGTGGCTTTAACCGGCGCCGGGGTTTCAACACTTTCGGGTATCCGCGACTTTAGGGGCAAAAACGGGCTTTATAACGAAATGGACGCGGAAAAGATCTTTGACATACAGTATTTTATAAAAGATCCTCTCTTTTATTACGAAAAGGCCGGAAATTTTATCTACAATATTGATGAAAAAGAAGCGTCTGTTGTGCATAGGGTGCTGGGAGATTTGGAAAAGCTGGGTTTTGTAAAGGCGGTAATTACCCAGAACATTGATTTACTCCACCAGAAAGGCGGGAGTGAGCATGTAATCGAAGTTCACGGATCGCCGTGTTTTCATTACTGCCTGCGCTGTTCCGGCATCCGTATGCCTTTTGGGGAAGTCGCGCCTATAGTCCGTTCCGGAGGCGCGCCCCGTTGTCCAAAATGCGGCCGGGTGCTAAAGCCTGCCATCACTTTTTTTGGAGAAAACCTGCCTGCCGATGCTCTTAAGGAAGCCACAAGCGAAGCCCAGGAAGCGGACTTGATGCTTGTCTTGGGTACAAGCCTTACGGTAAACCCGGCGGCATCCCTTCCGCTCTATACTCTGCGCCGGGGGGGCGAAATTGTCATTGTGAATAATATGAGTACGCCCTTGGACAATATGGCAGCCCTGCGCTTTGATGAGCTTGAGGCAGTCTTTACCGGACTTGCTAAACTTACTTGAAAATACTGAAAGACTGGGATATGTTTTTAAAGGAACCTCTGAAAACTTCAGTTTTCGGAGGTTTTCTTAATTGATCTGCACAGAGGAGTAATTATGAAAAAGTTTTTTTTAACGGCTTTATTGGCTGTATCGTTTCTGGCGCTTTCCGGCCTGGGAGCGCAGTCGCTTAAAGGCATGAGCTTTAACGGAGCTACGGGTTTGTATTCCATTCCTACAGGCCGCATTGCCTGGGAGCGCTCCAGCGATCTGGGGCTTGATTTTGGCTACCACACTATTATCAGCGATGGCAGGGCGGCCAATATCCCCGCATTTGCCATAAGCCTTTTTAAATGGGTGGAATTGTCGGCGGCTTTTGATATCCAGCCCAATAACAGGGGACATGGCAAGGACAACAACGATTTTATGACCGGCGCCAAGATCCAGTTCCCCTTTACCAATACCGCCATTGCGCTGGGCGGGAATTTTCAGGCCATCAATTTAAGTAACGAAAATTTTAGTTATAATGCGGGACAGGTTTATGTGGCTTTTACCTATGCCGGGCAGTTTTTTACCATGCCTGCGGAAACCACTGTAGTGGTAGGCAAAACTTTTCGGGAACGCAATTCCTGGAGGGGCAAGACCGATTCGGATATAGATTTTGGCATGGGTTTTGATATGATTCTTTTACCCAACGTGTTCCAGAACTGGATTCACTGGATTACAGACTTTGCCAATTTTTCCTACAGCGACGATGCCTTTGGCGCTTCCGCTATATCCCGGGGCGTGCTTAACACCGGCCTTCGTATAGATCTTGCCCAGATCCCCGCGCTCAGCAAATTTAAATTTGCGATAGACATAGTAGCTGCCGATGCCTTTGACGAAAACCGTTCGTTTGTCATAGGCGTCGTGTTCGGTATTCCGATTCTCTAAAAGGCCAGTATTGGGAAATCGGGCTGTCCGAAAAACTTATTCGGACAGCCTTAGGACAGCTTCCTTAGAAGCTCTCCAATTTGTTGATTGCCGAATTGATCCTGGAAAGGGATTTTTCCGCCCCCAATAAGCGCAGGCTTCCAAAAAGGGGCGGGCTTACCCGGGCGCCTGTAATGGCCACGCGCAGGGGCATCATTACATCCCCCAGTTTAATATTTTCTTTTTCCGCCCAGCTTTTGATTATTTCTTCCGCGTTGCCGTCGCTTGGGGCTTCCGCCATTGGGGCAATAAGGGGGAGCCCCTTTTTAAGAAGTTCCAGAGTTTCTTCTTTGCCCATTTTTTTGGGGAAGAATTCTTCTGCCCGGGGAATTTCGGGTTCGCTAAAAAGATAAAAAAGTTTTTCGGGAATTTCTTTTAGAAAAACGGCCCGTTCTTTTACCAGCGGGATGGCGGCCCTGAAAAGATCCGCCTCTTTGGCGTTGGGGGCTTTACCTTTTCCGCCAAAAAGCCCGGCGTCAATTGCCAAAGGCAGCGTAAGGGCCGAAAGATCTTCATCGCTTTTCATTCTTATATACTGGCCGTTATACCAGTCGAGCTTCTTGTAATCAAACACCCCCGAAGCCTTGTTTAATTTATCCATACTGAAATTAGCGATTAATTCATCTAAAGTGTAAATATCTTTACCTTCTATGTACGACGCGCCAATGAGGGCGATGTAATTAATCAGCGCTTCGGGAAGATAGCCTTTAAGGCGGAATTCGTCTATGCTGGTCGCGCCGTGACGTTTGGAAAGTTTTTTCCCGTCCGCGCCGTTCACCATGGGAAGGTGGCAAAACACGGGATGTTCCCAGCCAAAACTTTTATAAATGATAACATGCAGGGGAGTGGATGGCAGCCATTCCTGGGCGCGGAGCACATGGCTAATGCCCATAAGATGATCGTCCACAATATTTGCAAGGTGGTAAGTGGGAAAGCCGTCGGATTTTAAAAGCACCGGATCGGGATTAATGTCGCTGTTCTTCCATTCAATATCACCCAGTATTTGATCCCTGAAACAGGTGGTTTCTTCCAGGGGGATTTTAAGCCGCACTGTGTGGGCCTCGCCCGCTTTGGCCCGGCGGGCCGCTTCTTCTTTGGGAATGATACGGCAATGCCTGTCATAGCCGCTTAAAGATGAGTGGGCGGCTTCGCGCTCCCTGCGGATCTCTTCGATGCGTTCGGCGGTACAAAAGCAATAATAGGCCCTGTCTTTTTCTACAAGGCAGGCAGCGTATTTTTTGTAAATTTCCGTGCGCTCTGATTGTATGTACGGGGCGGCGGGCCCCCCAATGTCCGGGCCTTCGTCCCACTTGATGCCCAGCCATGAAAAGGTATCGTAAAGGTTTTGCACATAGGCTTCGCTAAAGCGGGTGCGGTCTGTATCTTCCAGGCGGAGTATAAATTTGCCGCCTTTTGATTTAGCAAAAAGATAATTAAAAAGGGCAGTTCTTACCCCGCCAATGTGCTGCAGTCCTGTTGGGGAAGGGGCATAACGGTCTCGAATTTCCATGGTGTTTACTATATATTAAATTACAGGAGTTTTCTATATGGCAAAAGAAGTTAAAACAAAAGCAAAACACGATGACAAAACGCCGGGGCAAAAACTGGCTGAAGAATTGTTTTTTGCCCCCAAAAATTGCTGGGAAGAAGTTGGCGGGGAAGGGGACGAAAAAACCGAAAAAGAAATCAACGGCTTTGCGGATTCATATAAAGAAATGTTAGACAAGGGTAAAACCGAAAGGGAATTTTCCGCGGCTGCGGCGGCTCTTTTAAAAAAGGCAGGTTTTGTCCCGCTGGAGTCGCTTAACGGAAAAAAGCCGGAAGCGGGGGCAAAAGTTTACGAACATGTAAGGGGCAAGGCCCTGCTCTGCGCGGTTATCGGCAAAATGCCCCTGCGGGCAGGGCTTAATATTTTAGGAGCCCATGTGGATTCCCCCAGGCTTGATCTTAAGCAAAGCCCGCTTTACGAAGACTGCGACTTTGCCCTTTTGGATACCCACTATTACGGGGGCATTAAAAAATATCAGTGGACCGCCATACCTCTGGCAATGCACGGGGTATTCATTAACGGCAAGGGCAAAAAAATTGAAGTACGGCTGGGCGAAAATGATAAAGATCCGGTCTTTACCATAACAGACCTTTTACCCCATTTGGCAAAAGAGCAGATGCAAAAAAAACTTTCCGAAGCGGTGGAGGGCGAAGACCTGGACATACTGGCAGGTTCCCGTCCCTACAATGATGAAAAAGTCAAGGAAAAAGTTAAGCTTCGCATTCTTTCTATATTGAACAGGGAGTACGGCATTACCGAAGAAAGTTTTGCCTCGGCGGAAATTGAATTTGTTCCCGCCTTTAAAGCCCGGGACCTGGGTTTTGATCGCAGCATGATAGGCGCTTACGGCCACGACGACCGCTGCTGCGCATATCCTGCACTTAGGGCTGTTCTTGAAATTGCTTCCGCAAAAACGCCGCCGGAAAAAACATCGCTGTGTTATCTTTCGGACAAGGAAGAAATAGGTTCCGAAGGGAATACCGGCGCCCAATCCTGGGGCTTCGAGAATTTTGTCGCCGCCCTTTGCGGTGAAGAAAATCTTCGCCATTGTCTTTCGTCCTCATTTATGCTTTCGGCTGACGTAAACGCCGCATTCGATCCCGGCTATGCCGGGGTTTTTGACAAACAGAATTCAAGCTACATGGGGAAGGGCCTGGTGTTCGCCAAGTATACCGGCTCCGGCGGCAAGTACGGCGCTTCAGACGCCAACGCCGAATATCTTTCACGGGTTCTTTCGGTAATGAAAGCCAACGGCATCAAGTGGCAGTTTGGCGAACTTGGAAAAGTTGACAAGGGCGGGGGAGGTACCATAGCCCACATCGCAGCCAAAATGGGCATTGAGGTTCTGGACTGCGGCGTTCCGGTGCTTTCCATGCACTCACCATTTGAGGTGATTAGCAAGATCGATTTGTACACTACCTTCAAAGGATATTTGGCTTTTCTTAAAGATATGTAGGGCACATT
>JAIRLQ010000245.1 GCA_031259345.1 Treponema sp. | reverse complement strand
CGGAGCGCAGTTCCTGTATCCGTCCTTCTACTTCCGCATAGTGGACATTGCCCGAGGTGAGATTGGCAACCATAATTCCCAATCCGGCGGAAAGCGCCCCCACGAGGGCGGAGGCGCTGCCCCCCCCCGGCGCCGGGGAAGAGGACTTCATTTCCTGGATAAAACCATGCACCGGTAAATCTACGAGCATATAACCTCCTATTTTGCGCTGAAGCGCAACAAACTCCTAGAGCAGGTGATTTTCAAGGACCTGCTTTTTATAATCGAAGTTTTCTATTTGCAGATAATACTCCGCACAGTCCGCCAGGGCTTTTACCGGAGTCAGGCCGATTATTTCACTGCCCAGTATGGCAACCCCCCAGCGCTTCGCTTCGGTGCGGACCGCTTCGAATACCCGGTACAGGGGCGTTCCCTCAAAGTTTACCATGTTTATGGAAACCTGGGCGATATTCCGTCCCTCCAGCATAACTCCGATGGCTTTGCAGTATTGGTAACCCCCGCTGGATCCTCTGATGGTTTTCGCGATAGCATCGGCAATCTTGATATCCGACGTGCTGAGGTTTATGTTGTATGCGATAAGCGGCGGCCGTGCGCCGATAGCCATAATTCCCGCGGTGGGGTGTATTTTCCGTTCCCCGTAATCGGGGGCCCACGCTTCTTTCAGTAATTTTTCCGGCATCCCCTCAAATTGACCCTTGCGAACCGCCGCAAGGTTTTCCCGTTCCGGCCGCGAGGCGGAGCTTTCATAGAGGAAGCTGGGGATTTTCAATTCCTTCCAGATTCTTTCGGCAACCCGCTTGGACAATTCAACGCACTCCGCCACGGTTACTTCCTTTACCGGTACGAAGGGGAATACGTCGCTTGCGCCCATCCGGGGGTGCTCGCCCTTATGTTCCCGCATATCAATTTTTTCACCGGCCAGTTTACAAAGCCTGAACGCCGCTTCCGCAATACCTTCGGGATCGCCAACCATGGTAAAAACACTGCGGTTATGGCTGGTATCGGAAGAATAATCCAGCAGCATCACCGAGGGGACGCTGCGGGCTTCCTTCACCAGCAGGTCTATGACATCCTGCCTGCGCCCTTCACTGAAATTCGGTATAAATTCTACAATTTTCGCCATTTTCATACTCCTCCATTTTCATATTCCTCTTGCTTAAATATCCCTCTCCAGATCCAAAAAAGGCGCGTACTTTCGTTTCACGTTCATACTATATTCCGCTACTCTTATGGTCAAGTATTCAATAATGTGTCATTTTGACTCATTATTGAATTCGCACTTCAGATTTGATTCGGCCAAATATATAATACAAAAATATAAATTGATATATAATATATGGACATTGTAAGTATTATAGAATAGTATTTCAAAATGTCAATAAAAATTTATTATCACTGCGGTCCGGTTAAATTTAAAAAACCGGCCTAAAAACAAAATTTTGTACTCAAATTTGGTCTTTTTCTTGAATAAATAAGCTGTTTTGACAAAACAGTTTACCAAAATCAACAAGGTGTATCAAAAAATCAACATGACTTGTGTCATTATGACATAAATTCTTGGGATTTGAACTGAATTTGGAGCCCAATTTTAAACCGGACCGCGGTGATTTAATATATATTTTTCATTGACATAATTTATATCATGGGTTATACTATCTGGACTAGTGGGGTTATTTTTAACTTTTTCCTAAATTTGAATTCTGGAGGATTAGAATGTTAGAAATCACAGTCGGCCCATCTTCACTTACACTCCCCGAACTAAGGACGGTATTGAAGCAGCCTGTTAAGGTGATCCTCGATAAGCGTGTTGAAGAGGATATCAAAAAAAGCTCGGATGTTGTGGCAGAGGTCATAAAACAGGGCAAGGTCGTTTATGGCATAAATACGGGTTTTGGCCACCTTGCCAACAAAAGGATAGCGCCGACGGATCTTGCGCTTTTGCAAAAATCCCTGGTACTTTCCCATGCCGCCGGGGTCGGTGAACCTATTGAAGAGGATCTGACCCGGCTCATCATGCTGCTCAAGATAAAAGGGCTTTCCAGGGGATGTTCCGGCGTCCGGCTTGAGGTAGTGCGTCAGCTTGTGGATATGCTTAACGCCGGGATCTATCCGGTCATTCCGCGGAAAGGTTCTGTTGGAGCTTCCGGGGATCTGGCGCCTCTTGCGCACATGACGCTGGTCCTTATGGGTGAAGGTTTCGCCCATTATAAAGGACAACCCCTGAGCGGCAAGGAAGCCCTGAAAGCCGCCGGGCTTTCTCCCATAGAATTAGGTCCGAAAGAAGGGCTCGGGCTTTTGAACGGAACCCAGGTTTCAACCGCCTTTGCCTTAAAGGGTCTTTTCCTTGCGGAGGATCTTTTTGCGGCCGCAATTACCTGCGGGTGTTTAACCATTGAGGGGATTTCCGCGGCCCGGACTATGTTTGACGAGCGGATACACCTGGTCCGGGGTCAGCAGGGACAGATTGACGCCGCGGCCGCGTATAGACGGCTCCTTGGCCCCCACAGTGAAATAGGGGACGCCCATATCAACTGCGACCGGGTCCAGGACCCTTACTGCCTGCGGTGCCAGCCCCAGGTTATGGGCGCTTGTCTTACCCAAATCCGGAACGCCGCAGCGGTCCTTGAAATTGAGGCAAACGCGGCTTCTGACAATCCCCTGGTCTTTATCGATAACGGCGATGTTATTTCCGGAGGTAATTTTCACGCCGAACCAGTAGCAATGGCGGCGGATAACCTTGCCCTGGCGTTTGCGGAAATGGGCGCCATTTCGGAACGCCGTATAGCGACCATGGTGGATCCCCACATGTCCCGGCTCCCGCCATTCCTGGTTGAAAACGCCGGGGTCAACTCGGGCTTTATGATAGCCCATGTTACCGCGGCGGCCCTGGCAAGTCAGAACAAGACGCTTTCTTTCCCCTCCTGTGTTGACAGTCTGCCTACTTCCGCCAATCAGGAAGACCAGGTCTCCATGGCGCCAAACGCGGGACGCAGGCTTTGGGAGATGGCGGATAACCTGAAAAACATCCTTGCCATAGAGTATCTGGCCGCCGTCCAAGGCATCGAATTTAAAAAGGGACTAAAAACCACACCGCAGCTTGAGAAATATCATGCGGCATTGAGGAAGGAAGTCCCGAATTACGACAAAGACCGTTTTTTTGCACCGGACATAGAAAAAGCGGCAAATCTGATAGAAAAAGGAGTATTTGCCGACGCAGTCGAAAGTGATCT
The DNA here is from genome assembly GCA_031259345.1 of Treponema sp. Lineage (GTDB taxonomy): Bacteria > Spirochaetota > Spirochaetia > Treponematales > Breznakiellaceae > JAIRLQ01. The sequence goes on along the minus strand of JAIRLQ010000245.1, from coordinate 3,114 downwards.
GCTCCCCAGTTGGAAGCGGACTTAAAAAACTAAAAAATATACGGCGCTTTAATGCTGTATATACTTTAATGCTGTATATAAAGGAGAAAAACTATGCTTACTAATCCTGTTTTGCTTTCCGTAGTGTTAATGTGTGTGTTGTGTCTTTTTAAGGTGAATATCCTTCTTTCCATCATGATATCCGCTGTTGCCGCGGGGCTTTTAGCCGGTTTCGGCCTTGGGGAAACCATGGGCTTGTTGATAGGCGGTATGGGCGGACAGGCAGAGACCGCCCTAAGCTACATACTGCTCGGCGCCTTGGCCGTGGGTATTGCCGAAACCGGTCTTGCCACGATGCTTTCAAGAGCGATTCAGAACGTTGTCGGGAAAAAAGGAACCCTGTTCCTCATCGTGCTTGCCCTTGTGGCGAGCTGTTCCCAGAACATCATTCCCATCCATATCGCCTTCATACCTATTCTGATTCCACCCCTTCTTTCCATGATGAACGAAATGAAACTTGACCGCCGGGGCGCGGCCTGTTCCCTGACATTTGGTCTAAAGGCGCCCTATATCATGATCCCCGCGGGGTTCGGTTTGATTTTCCACAATATCATCGCAAAAAGCCTCAGCGATAACGGCATGACGGTTGACAGTACGAAGATATGGTCATATATGCTTATTCCCGGGGCGGGGATGGTTTTAGGATTGCTTATCGCAATTTTCATCTCCTATCGAAAACCCCGTGAATATGAGAATAAACCCCTGTTGATAGGCAACCCCAGCGAAGATACCGATATTGTAACCGACCGCTTTACCAGAAAGCATCTGGGGGCCGCTCTGGGCGCGGTAGGCGCCTTTACTATTCAGCTTTTGACCGGGTCCCTGCCCCTGGGCGCGCTGGTCGGCCTTATCATCATGGCCCTTTTTGGCGCAGTCCCCTTCAAAGGCATCGACAACACCATGGCAGGCGGAATACAGCTGATGGGGTTCATCGCCTTTGTTATGCTTATCGCGTCGGGTTATGCCAATGTGATCCGTGAGTCGGGAGGCGTAAACGCAATCGTAGAGGCTTCGGTAGGCATAGTCGGCGGAAGCAAACTTATTGCGGCGATCATGATGCTCTTTATCGGCCTTATTATCACCATGGGCATAGGATCATCCTTCGGTACTATACCTATTGTGGCGGCTATCTACGTGCCCCTTTGTCTCAGCCTTGGGTTTTCAGTGGCCGCCACCGCGATTCTCGTGGGCGTTGCGGGAGCCCTGGGAGACGCGGGTTCTCCCGCCTCAGATTCAACGCTGGGCCCGACCTCAGGTCTTAACGCCGACGGCCAGCATAACCATATCTGGGATACGTGCGTTCCGACATTCTTGCATTATAATATACCCTTGATAATATTCGGAACAATCGGGGCGATGATTTTCTAATTGTAAGGGGGCAGAGGATGGAAGGAGGCAGAGGATGGAAATTAAATTTGCGAAAATGAATCCCACGGAGAATATGACGATTCTGGTGGAAAGTCCTTTGCCCCGTGAAAGATACGGAGAAATCGCCGCCAAGCTGATGGCCTACGGCTCTCTGTTCGCCGAACAGGTAGGGTACATCGAAAAACCCGCATCGGCGCTTTCCCAGTCCAGGCTCCACATGATGGGCGGCGAATTCTGCGGAAACGCTGCCATGTCTACGGCGGCCCTTATCGCCTTTGATAACGGCGTTATGGGCGGCCAAAAAACAACAATATCCCTGGAAGTATCCGGTGCGGAGGGGATTCTTTGTTGCGAAGTTTGTCCCTGTATTGATGAAGAAAAGACTGCATTAGTAACTGTGGGGATGCCCCCGGTGACCGGCATTGAAAAACGTATTTTTCAGTTTGAAGGAGATGCCTTCGAAACAACCGCGGTCCGAACCGAGGGCATTACCCACCTGCTTATTGACACGGAAAGAGATGCGCAAAAACCATGGCGTAATATTGCTGAATGCGCGATTATACCATGGAACGAAGAAATAAAAGCGGATGCCCTTGGCATAATGCTTTATAAAAAAAACGGGACCGGTTATACCATGGACCCCCTGGTATATGTCGAAGGTTCTAAAAGCCTGACATGGGAACGGGGCTGCGGATCAGGCACCGCCGCCATGGGCGCATATCTTGCCTGGAAAAGTAAATCTTCCGTCAGCGAAAATATTGAGCAGCCCGGCGGCAGCATTAAGGTCAATGTGGATTTTTCGGAAAAAACTTTCGGGAAAATCGCTATTCAAGGGAAAGTGAGACTTGCCGCAAGGGGCATGGCATATATAGTATAACGGCATATATAGTATAATTGAGGAGTAAAACCATTATGAGTGAATGTACGCAAATTATGCTCTTGGAGCAGGGGGAAAAACTTCCCCCAAAACCGGAGTTTGAAAAGAATGTGCGCCGGGCTCCCTCAAGGGGTTTCAAGCTTACCGAGGATCAGACAAGGACGGCATTGAAGAACGCCCTGCGCTATGTACCGCCGGAATATCACGGGGAACTTATTCCCGAATTCCTGGACGAATTGTATACTTACGGCAGAATTTACGCATACCGGTTCAGGCCCGCGGGCAGAATTTACGGAAAGCCCATAGAAGAATACCGGGGCAAATGCATTGAAGGCAAAGCCTTTCAGGTAATGATCGACAACAACCTTGATTTTGAAGTTGCCCTCTACCCTTATGAACTGGTTACCTACGGCGAGACCGGAAGCGTTTGCCACAACTGGATGCAATACCGGCTGATAATGAAATATTTGGAAAACATGACGGAGAATCAAACCCTGGTTGTCGCCTCCGGACATCCCCTGGGGCTCTTCAAATCACGCCCCGAAGCGCCCAGGGTAACTATTACCAACGCCATGATGATCGGCCTCTTCGATAACCCGGCGGACTGGGAAATAGCGGAGGAAATGGGGGTCGCAAATTACGGGCAAATGACCGCCGGGGGGTGGATGTACATAGGCCCCCAGGGCATCGTACACGGAACTTACAACACCCTGCTTAACGCCGGAAGGCTTGAAATGGACATCCCCAAGGACGGCGATCTCCGGGGGCGCCTCTTCGTCAGCTCCGGGCTGGGCGGTATGAGCGGAGCCCAGCCCAAGGCCGCGGAAATT
>JAIRLQ010000148.1 GCA_031259345.1 Treponema sp. | reverse complement strand
TATTGACAAGACCATGATCCAATACCGGGTGTTAAACCGTTCCCGGGGTCCGGCAGTACAGGCGCCCAGGGCGCAGGCGGACAAACAGGCTTACCAGGCATCTGCCCGAAAAGCGGTGGAAAACCAAAAGGGCCTTACAGTGTTTATGGACACTGTCGTCGATTTACTTGTCTCCAAAAGAAATGAGATTGAAGGGGTTTTAAGCGCAAGGGGCAATAAAATTTCTTCCCGGACGGTGATTGTCGCGGCAGGAACTTTCCTGGAAGGGAAAATTTTTATTGGTGAATACGATGCCCGTCAGGGAAGGCTTGGCGAGGAAGCCGCCCTTGGTTTAGGCGATGCCCTGCGAAGAAGGGGCTTTCCAATGGGCCGCCTAAAAACCGGCACCCCCGCCCGCGTCGCGGGCGACTCTATCGACTATTCCAAAACAGAACGCCAGGACGGGGATGCCCCCGCCCCCTTTTCTTTTGACGCCGAAGACGGCGCCGTGTTTGAACGGCCAAGCCAACCCTGCTGGATCACCTATACCAGCCAAAAAACCCACGAAATTATCCGGGCAAACATTAAACGCTCGCCGCTTTATGGCGGGAAAATCGTAGGCATTGGGCCGCGTTATTGCCCCTCTATCGAAGACAAAGTGATGCGCTTCCCCGAACGGGATCGCCATCACATTTTTATTGAGAGCGAAGGCCTTTATACCAACGAAATGTACCTTAACGGTCTGTCCAGTTCCCTGCCCGAAGATGTGCAGGCCGGTTTTATTCATACCATTTCGGGCCTGGAGGAAGCCCGCATTGTCCGCCCCGCCTATGCGGTGGAGTACGACTATCTCGATCCCCTTGATCTCTACCCCACTCTCGAAAGCAAACGGGTAAGCGGTCTCTTTACCGCGGGGCAGACCAACGGCAGTTCGGGCTATGAAGAAGCCGCCGCCCAGGGCATTATCGCCGGGATCAATGCCGCCATGAAAATGCGCAAGGAACCGCCTTTAATCCTGGGCAGGGCGGAAGCGTACATCGGCGTATTGATTGACGACCTTACGACCCTGGGCACACAAGAGCCTTACCGCATGTTTACAAGCCGGGCGGAACACCGCCTTGTTTTGCGCCACGATACAGCCGACACCCGTCTTACGCCAAAAGGGCGCCAAAGCGGCCTGGTTACGGACAGACGCTGGGAACATTTTATCAAAAAAACAGAAAGCCTTGACCTTATCCGTGAACTTCTTGACAAAAGGAAAATGTCTTCTATCGATACGGAAGAAATAATCCGTTCCGGAGGGGAACTTCGGCCTTCGGCCCCGATGGGAGTTCCCGGCCCGCTTCTTGCTTCGGAACTGGAAAAGTTTCCTGCCGAGTGGATTTTGCGCGTATGTCTGGACAACAAGTACCGGGGCTATATCGAAAAAGAAAAACGCGCCGCGGCAAAATTAGCCAAAATGGATGCCATCAAATTACACAGCAGCCTTGACTACAACTCTATTTTGGGCCTTTCGTCAGAGGCGCGTGAAAAACTAAAAACTGTTAAACCCCTAACCGTCGGGCAGGCGGCGCGTATACCCGGCGTACGCCAGGGGGACATAGCCCTTTTAATGATACTTTCGGCAAAACGTTAAACAAAATAGGATTGTAAAAATTATGGAAATTAAATGGATTATTTTAGGCATCGCCGTGCTCATGTACGCGCTTATAGTAATTTTCCCCGAAAAAAAATCCTTTGCGGCCTGTGGGGCGGCCCTTGCTATGATAGTTGTCCGCACCGCGGGGGGCGAACAGTTTTTTGGCCTTTTAACAGAGGCCCTGGAAGAGCTTATCAATTGGGAAGTATTGATGATCTTTGTGGGCAGCCTTGTTATCGCCGAGCTTTTTATTTACTCAAGAGCGCCTGCGGTAATAGCGGATGCCCTTGTTGATAAATCGCCCAATGCCGGTATCGCCATAGTGCTGATTTTAATCATGACAGGAATCATCAGCGCCTTTGTGGAAAATGTTGCGACTGTACTGGTTATGGCTCCAATTGCCATGGCGCTTTGTTCCAAGCTTAAGATGAACCCCTCCTGCTTTATGGTGGGTCTTGCGGTAATGGCGAATCTGCAGGGGACCGCCACCCTTGTCGGCGACCCGCCTTCCATGATTTTTGCTAATTATGCCGGTTATGGTTTTAATGATTTTTTTATTTACAATGGCAAACTTTCCATTTTCTTTTTCGTCCAGGCCGGAATGATAGTGGGGGCATTGTTTTTTTACCGGATTTTTGCCAAAGACGGCGGACAAAAAATTGATATAGAAAAAGAAAAAATTATTTCCCTGGCGCCGTCCTGGTTCCTGATTCTTATGATTGCCGGCCTTGCGGCGGCTTCTTTTATTTACGGCGGTATTTCTCTTGCATCGGGCCTTATTGTCATAATCCTTGCCGTCCTGGGTCTTTTATGGTACTGGATCCGGGAAAAAAGCATGTCAAAAGCTTTTGAAATTGTTAAGGGCCTTGATTGGGACACGGCCTTTTTTCTGATTGGTATTTTTGTGGTAGTAGGGGCTGTTTCCCAGGCAGGGCTTTTGCAGGATTTCGCCGCCCTGCTTTCCCATATAATAGGCGCCAATGTACTTTTGGGCTTTATTTTAATTGTCGCAGTCTCTACGGTTATTTCAGGCTTTGTTGACAATGTGCCGTACATTATTGTCATGCTGCCTGTAGCGGCCAGCCTGGCAGGGGATCTTTCTTTAAAACCCGAGCTTTATATGTTTGGCCTTCTTGTAGGCTCGTGCATGGGCGGCAATCTTACCCCCTTTGGCGCTTCGGCCAATGTTGTTTCTGTCGGCATACTGCGCAAACAGGGGGTAAAAATGGCTTTTAGCCAATGGCTAAAAATCGGCCTCCCCTTTACCCTGCTTACCACCGCCGCCTCGGCTGTGTTCATTTGGCTGGTATGGCGGTAGGGAAGTCCCCGGCCTTGAAAATTACTATCTGCTGATGCGGTTAATAATTGAAAGCCTGATTTCGTCAGGCAGCTTTGCCATAAGCTCTACCATCTGATCCAGTCCCCCAAAAGCTTCCCCGTTATCACCAATAAAAAAGCGGTAAGGCTCTACTTCCGGAACCTCTCCCATACGCTCTATGAGCTTAAGAGAAGGAAAACGGCGGCAGCTTTCGATTTGAGCGATGTAATTAGGCAACTTTCGCTGAAAAACAGCAAACTGCGGAACATTTTACAGGACTTGCAAGCTAACCGAAGGTTACCAGATAACCGACCGGGTTATTGAACAAGTCCATTGACAAAATATTATGGATATGAATAAATATTCTAAAGGTATAATAAATGAATGTTGTAAATTTCCTTTTCGGAATACTTTTGGCTGTATTGTTTTTTTCAAATAACCTCATATTATTTAACTTGACCTATGTATTTATATTTTTTGCCCTGGTTATATACAATTTCTTAACAAAAAGTACGGTAAAACATAAAATATTATTATCCGCAATATATTTAATGGTTATGATATTTCAAACAGTTTATAGCAATACGATTATTTTTGCCGAAAAAAACAGCATTCTTGATTCAGTAATCAGCAGGATTATAGGGTTAATACTTGTCCCGATACCGTTCATCTTCAACAAGTTAATTTCAGAAAACAGGAATAGTAAATCTTATTTCCCATCAGTACAAGATTTAAGTGTATTCACATTCAATGAATTGGCTAAAAACATTAGCGCCGTTAATAACATAATAAAACAGGGACAAAAAAATATGTCGAAAGAAAACATTAACGAATTAATGAAAGATTTACCCCGGCATAATTCTTTTCGCTATATAAACAAGGGCAGCCTTACAGATGAATATTTTGATATGGCATCTAAAACATTAGATGATTTAAAGATTTATATAATTGTCTCGAATACCGGAAGTCCCGCAAGCGAAATTATTTCAATGTTTACCAG
>JAIRLQ010000090.1 GCA_031259345.1 Treponema sp. | reverse complement strand
ATTTATTTTATCACACTGGTACTGGTGATCATCTGTTCGTTCCTGACGGACCGGTTCTTCACCGCGCCAAATATGCTCAATATTCTGCGGCAGATCAGCATCTATGCCATGATAGCCTTTGCGGAATCGGTACTGCTCATTTCAGGAAACCTCGATCTTTCGGCCGGTTCCATTGTCGCCCTCACCGGATGTATGTCAATTCAGGTGTACTTCGCCACAGGAAATAACCTTTTTATCGCCTTTGTCTTTGCCATTCTGATTGGGATGACGGTTAGTCTCATCAACGGCATCATCACGGTAAGTTGCAAACTGCCGTCTTTTATTGTTACCCTGGCGACCCAAAAAGCCTACCGGGGCATTGTATACCTTATCACCGGCGGTATGGTTATCTCCCTGCCGCCGGGAACGAACTTCAAAGTCCTGGGTCAGGGCTATGTGGGGCCCATTCCGCTTCCTATCATCATTATGCTCCTTTTGGGGACGATCCTTTACATAATAATGGACAAAACCCGGTTAGGACGCAATTTCTATGCCATAGGCGGTAATCGGGAAGCCGCCAGGGCATCGGGCATTAACCTTACCAGGGACACCCTTTTCGCGTTTGTACTGGCCGGCGTGTTTGCCGGCTGCGCGGGTATCGTCTTCGCTTCCCGGACCAATTCAGGTATCCCCCAGGGAGCTGTGGGGTTTGAAGGCGAAGGCATCGCCGCGGCGGTTATCGGCGGCGTTGGGTTTGCCGGCGGGTCCGGTTCCGCTTGGGGCGCCATTGTCGGGGCTTTCGTTGTCGGCGTGTTCAGTAACATTCTGAATCTCCTTGGGGTAAACCCTTACATACAGGAGATTATCACCGGGTCGATCATCATCACCGCCGTTGCCGTGGATACCTGGACCAGGAGCCGCCGCGTCTCCCGGTAAAAGAAAAAAGTACCGTTTGTTTTTTGGGGCATTTTTCGGAACGTTGTTATCGGAAATGTTTCCTTTAGTGTTATATTTTTTTTAGAAGGAATGACAATGAAGAAAATGAGAAAAATGGTTTGGAGAATTATTCTCCTGACGGCAGTGGCGCTGTTGACGGTCTTCACCGGATGCGGCAAGAAAGAAACGGCGGGAACGGCGGATGTTTCCAGAAACGGCGGAACCGGTAAGTACAAGATAGCCTTTCTTGTACTGGGACTTGACGATGTTTGGCATAATGTCACTTCGAGCGCGACAAAAAAGTACATTGAATCCATGGATCCCGATATTCAGATTGACATTTTTGACGCAAAGTCCAAGCAGGATCTGCTCCTCAATCACTTTGAAACCGCTTTCAATGGTGGTTATAAGATAGTCCTCGGAGGGCCGTCGCCGGAATTCGACGAGACGGCGCTGGTTGCTTCCTTCAAGGAAAAAGGGGTACCGGTCATCGGTTATTCTTTTGAGGAAGAAGGAAGCGGGACGCTCTTTTCCGCTATTTTATGCAGCGATTATAACTTGGGCCTGGCATCCGCCGAACGGGCCGCCCAGGAGCTACCCCAGGGGGCAAAGATCGTGTATCTCGATGGCCCGGTGTATTCCGGTTCCATCCTGCGCCGCAAAGGATTGCAGGACGGTCTTCTGAACAAGCGGCCGGACATTCAACTCCTTGACGAGCAGATCGCCAACTTTGCCAAGAGTGAGGCAATGGAAAAAATGGACGATTGGATTCAGCGTTTTGGTAAGATAGACGGGGTATTGGCAGCCAACGATTCTATGGCCCTGGGCGCGATTGAGTCCCTGCGGGCCAATGGTTTTAACATTGCTGATGTATATGTTTACGGCATTGACTCCGTGCCCGAAGCCTGCCTTGCGATTCAGGCCGGTGAGCTTCGCCTGTCCGCGTTCCAGGACCCTATGGCCTATGTCAAAGCATTTCACGAAATAGTAGAAAACTTTAAGAACGGTAAGACCACGGTAGATGACACCCGGATTATCTACATTGATGCTTCTTATACGGACAGCAGTAATGTTGAAGATCGCATCGCTTTTTACCGTGAGGCAGGGGCAATGAAGTAAAATTTGTTCCAGGGACACGCTGAAAATCAAACCAAGGGCTGTCGTCAAATTCTTCAGCGTGTCTCTGTGTGTAGAAAAGGAACCGGCATGAATCCATTTTTTCCCAATCTTTTAAGTCCGATAAAAGTTGGTTCGATAACTTTGAAAAACCGTATCTGCCTTGCGCCAATGAATATCCTGGAGCGGGATCCTAATGGACTTTTCAAGCCCCGGGATATTGTCTTTATTGAACGTTTTGCCAGAGGCGGAGCGGCCCTTATCACCCTGGGGGAATCCTGCGTGGGAAGAAAGACCGGCGCTTCGGGGAAGGTACTCCGTATCAACGATCCCGCTTCATTTAACGGCCTCTGCGAGGCTGCCGAAGCCGTCCACCGGTACGGCGCAAAAATTTCCATTGAAATTTCCCATGCCGGCGGACGCGCCAAACCTGATGATAATCACGGCAGCCTGCCTGTGGGCCCCAGCGTTTTTGTGAACGCCGATGGTATCCGGGTTAGTGAAATGACCGAAGCGCAGATGGAAGAAGTGGCCGGGGAATTCGGCGATGCCGCCCTGACGCTGAAAAAGGCCGGTTTCGATATGGTCATGTTCCATGCGGCCCACGGATGGCTTGTCCATCAATTTATTTCGCCTCGTACAAATAAGCGGGACGATAAATACGGTGGTAACATTGAAAACCGCATCCGCTTTCCGGTTATGTGTCTTGAAAATATCCGTGGAAAAGTAGGTAAAAGTTTCCCCATTGATATGCGTATCACCGGCGATGAAATCATCGAAGATGGCTACCATATAGATGAAAGTAAAGTTTATATCAAATATCTTGTCCCCCATGTTGATATGATTCAGGTTTCAACCGGCGGTATATTTCATCCCGATGCCGCGGCGCGTATGGCTCCACCCGTTTTTTATAAAAAAGGCTGCAACGTGGATTTTGCCACGGCTATAAAAGAAAGCGTGAGCATCCCGGTTTCCTGTGTGGGTGCAATCAACGAACCGGAACAAATGGAGGAAATCATCCGCAACCAAAAGGCGGATCTTATCGTCATGGCCAGGGGTTTGATGTGTGAACCTGATATGCCAAGAAAACTTGCCGTGAACGATATTCTTAATATCAACCGCTGTCTGCGCTGCAATGAATGTCATAACCGCTTTTTTGCCAAGGGCTGGTTTACCTGCACTCTTAATCCATTGGTGGGTAACGAGTCGGATTTACCGCGCAGCCATACAACACCTCAGTTATCAAAGAAAATACTTGTTGTTGGTGGCGGTCCCGGCGGTATGCAGGCCGCCTTGACAGCGGCGCAAAGAGGCCATAGGGTTACGCTCTGCGAAAAAGAAAGCTCTCTGGGAGGAGGGCTTCGCTTTACCCGGTATGTTGATTTCAAGGCCGACATCCTGTATTGGCTGCGGCAGATGGAAAAGAAATTATCTTCCCTTAATGTTGACGTGCGGCTTAACGTTCCGGTTACCCGTGAATATGTTGACCAATTAGCTCCAGACACACTCATTATCGCCGTTGGCGCCGACCCAATCATCCCATCTATTCCTGGTATTGATAGTCATCACGTCATTTCCGGCGCCAGAATGTACGACCAGCCTTTTGATTTTGGTCAAGAGGTTGTTATCATTGGCGGCGGCCTAGTTGGTTGTGAAGCGGCCGCTGAACTTAAAATCCGTGGATTGAATGTTACAATAGTTGAAATGCTTTCTCAGGTAGCAATGGGCTGCGGCGAGGCGCAGAGCAACGCTATCAGGATCGGGCTAAAAGGGGTTAAAACCCTGGTCAATACTCAGTGCGTCAAAATCACCACTGAAGGCGTCTGGGTGAAAAGCGAAGGATACGATGAAATGTTTCTCCCGGCCGACAGCATTGTTTTTTCCGTGGGCATGAATTCCCATTCGGCCCTGGTTGCAGAACTGTTACAATCCCAGGTTTCGGAGACTTATGTCATCGGTGATTGTCTTTCTGCCCGAAAAATGGGCGATGCCATTAAAGAGGCTTATTATACCGCAATGAATTTGTAAGGAATCCCATAGAAGGAGAAACGAAGAATGAATCGGCGTTACGAACATGTGCTGGCCCCGATTAGGGTCGCAGGACACTTATTGCGGAATCGTATCATCTCAGGTCCCTTGACCTTTCATAGCTCATCAAATGGAGAACCCTATCCTTCGGAAAAAGCGATGCGGTTTTTTGAGGCCAGGGCCAGGGCCGGCGCTGGATTGGTTACCTGCGCGGGTATTTTCGTCGGCGGGGCTGTTGACAACGGGATTAATTGCAAGTGGGACGTAACAAAGCCGAATCATCTCTACCTTATAGCAGAATTGGCGGAAAGGGTACACCTTTACGGCGCAAAATGCACCATGGAAATTCTCGGTATGTTTCCCGATGATTATGCCGTCTGCGATGGCGCGCCAATTCTTGGTGGTCCTGCTGTCGGACATTTCATGCCGGTTGACAAGATACTGAAGTACAAAGAGG
>JAIRLQ010000456.1 GCA_031259345.1 Treponema sp. | reverse complement strand
GGCCGGCGGCAGTCATGGCGTCAATAGCTTTCATATCATCGTCATACACGCCGAGAATTTGATCGTCCTTGATGACAATACGCTTTCCCAGGTATTTCCCCCTGAGTTCATCCCGGTGGCCGGTATAGTATTTCTGCTCTTTTTCCAGCATAGTGGCGGCCTCTTGTTTATACTCCTTTAGTATCGCCCCTTTTTTCCAGGCTTTCAAGGCTTTTTCCGGGCAGTTCCCCCGTCCACGTCCCTCCGGGGCCCGAAAAGGCCGAAAAAAGCCCAAAATTCGCAAAAAAAATAAATATTTTTGCGAAAAGTATATAACAAAATCGATTCTTGTGATTTATTCTGGGAGCCATAACGGGGGAGGGACGGCATGAAGGCTATTTCGCAGATGTTTATCGGAACGACCGGTGAGTGGGAATCGGAAAACCCGCGGCTGTATAAGGCCGTGTGGGGGATTGAGGAACTGCCGGACGGCCGCCGGCTGCTGAAAATTGGAAACGGCCGGGATTGCTGGAACGCCCTTGGGTATGTGGACGCGGACTACATCAAGGGGCTTCCGGCCCTCCTGGAAGAAACGATAGCGGATGCCGAGGCGATAGCGCGGGCCGCGGTGGAAGCCGCGGTGGAAGCGGAGGCGGATAGGGCCCAGGGAGCGGAGGATCTGATTCAGGGGGCGGTGGAAGCGGAGGCGGAGCGGGCCCAGGAAGCGGAGGGTCTGCTGCGGAGCGCCGTTGAAGCTAAAAGCGCCGTCACCCGGATTATGGTGCAGCCCCATAACTCCCAGGCTACGGTAAACGGCGTGAAAACTATCCTCGGGGTGTGGATCCTTCACGAAGGGACGACGGACTCGCATATATTTTCAGTGATAGACGAAGACCCGTCTGAATTTGAAAACCCCGAAGACGCGTTTTTTGCGTACGCACAGATTCCGGGAGAGGGTATGTCATCGGAGGCATACCGGCTCTACAATAGCGCCGGGATCTTGTCATGGGATATACGCTCTACGGTGGTGAAGCACGCCGGCCTGGGGTTTTATTACAACACCACGATGGAAGCAATCGATCAGTACGACGGGATATCAAACAATGATGATGGTGGAGAGATAGTATGGACTTGATTGTTGACGGAAAAACACTGGCCACGGAAGAAAACATCATCTTTGTGAAATTTATTAATAGTGATGGTTACAAGGCTACTGGGACAGGGACGCTGAACGACCCTTTACGCCTTGCCGATCATGCGGATCTTTTGCGGGCGAAGCTGGCGGCTCTGCCGGGGCAGGAGGTGGCGGTCGTTACAGATGACTACTCATATATTCCGGCGGTGCCCCACAAGACTGTTACCGCATACGGGAACGCCTCCTTTTCGCTTATCACGGACTTTCCAAGTTCAGTGGATCTTGGAACGGATACAAAAATCCGGGTAGTTGGATCATTGCCACAAGATCAGTGGGACTCTCGCACTCTTTACAGTAATTCCAATAACGAGGATAGCTCTAAAAAGTACGCCGATGTGGAGTTTCTTAATTGCTACGCTTCCTTTTCGCTGAGGGGAGGCCCCCGATGTTTACTAAAAAACTGTGTCATTAGCAATGTCAATCTTTACTATTCCAGTGACAACCCCCCGGCGGAATTTGAGGATTGTTTTTTCCAATACCAAATCTCCAATCTTCTTCCCTCCCCAGCTACTTTGAGGTGCTACTCCAAAGTTTCCCAGCCCTATATTGCGGTAGACGGCGTGGTGAACACCGATATATCCATCGAATCCGTGCAGGAAAGAATCGCCGATTTGTCCACCCCAATAGACGACGGGGAGGGGCACGTATGCGGAACCGCCGGGGGAGACTATCCGACGGTTTTGGGGAGTTATCCTGTCGAGTTTATTTGTGTGTTTGGCCAAGCCCTCTTTCTCTACAATGAGATTTCCGGGGATCTTTATTTCCGGGACGGCTACCCGGGTACATTTGAGAAATATGCAGGCCCCCCCATAACCAGCCCGGTGGAGCTTTCGTATCTTGCCCGGTTCGGTAAAGACGTTTCGAGCGATAGTCTTGAAGACATTTCCCCCGGTGATATACCAAACCTCCGGGTTGCGTCAGTTTACAAGCAAGCGCTTAATTGTTACAAAAAATCCCGAGCCGCTCCGTATTTTCTTAAAATGAGCGAAGACGTGGTGTTGGGCCCCCTAAGGGCCGAAAGGATTAGTGATAACAGAATTCGGATAGCTGGAACGAGCGTTGCCGTCATTGTGTCCTATGACGGGGGGGAGACATGGCGGTTTGAAGACGGCTCCGGCGTGGCGGATATTCAGGCCGTAACGCCGGAAGACGCTTTTGAACACTCCGAGGGCGGCAATTTTCCCAGTATGCGGCTTGGCGATTTACAGGAGGACGGAACGGTAAAGCTGCGATTCTGGTGCGCCATGTCCGGGGAGGCAGAGTCTTATATTAGCGAGCTGAGCACAGAACTCCATATTACCGGATCCTATTACAGGGAAAGGTATACCAACATTTACGACCTAGGCGACGGAAAATTTTTTCTTGATAGTATTTCGTCAGATTATCCGGTCATTGTGGACTGCGTTCCGTAAGGGGGGAACGAATGAAAGATGTATACCGGAGGATGAGCTTTTGAACAAGGCGGAAATACAAGCGCTCATCGACCGGGCAATAAACGGAGGGCAAACGTGAAGGCTATAACCCAGCAGTACACAGGAACCACGGAGGAATGGGAGAACGAAAACCCCGTTTTATTTGAGGCGGTTTGGGGCTTTGAAAAGACCGCGGATGGAAAGACGTATCTGAAAATTGGAAACGGCCGGGATCGCTGGAACGATCTTGGGTATGTGGATAAATATAAGATAAAAGGCCTGGCGGAGGAACTGGAACATATTAATTTTGACAGGGTGCCCGGGGAGGCTCTGCCGGAAATGGACGGGGAAGGTTCCGCTGGAGACCCGGAGAACTGGAATTATTCCCGGAGCGATCACCGGCATCCCCGCGACACGAGCCGTGTTGCCCTGGCAAGCGATGCCGCACAGATTATTGATTCGGACATCGCTCTGGCGAACGGGAAAAAACTCCTGGGGGTAAAGAAAAACTATACCCAGGCATCTCTTGTGTCGGTGGGGGATTACGGGACGTATGAGCAAATCGAGGTGGGGACGGAATCGGACCCGTTGTGTCTGAACCACAGCGCCCGGGCTCCGGACGGAACGGTGGCCGGGAAAAATATTATTGTTCATTACAAGGATGAAGCGGGGGAGAACCGGGCAGACGCCGTGGCTTACGAGTCTGAGGTGCAGGCGCTGGAAAGAGAGATGGACGCCTGGATAGGACGCGGGGGATTTCTGGACGAATATGACTTTGGGACGGAGACGCCAACACAGGAGGCCCTTACCGCTTATGCCTTATCGCAAATTCCATCCATCAGCGATCCAACGGACATTTGGAACGGCACGAAGGTAAAAAACATTTACAACGGCCATACGTGGATTTTAACGAATTCCCAAGATACACAACCGGCGGTTTTTGAATGGACGGATCAGGGAGCGATAGACCTGTCCGGTTTCACCAACACGGCGGGGGGATATATAAAGGGAGACTCAGAGAGGTCCGGCCATATCAAGGCCCAGAGTGATTATACGGGGAAGGTAAACGGCTGGGATGAACTGCCGGGGAAGCTCTTTGATTTACTCAAGCCGGTTGGCAGCAGTTACGTGCAGCACCTTAATGATCCGGCCCCGGAAGAAATGGGGTGGCCCGGCGCATGGGAACAATGGAGCCACCGGGCAGACGCCTACCGGCTTTCTGACAGCCCGCCTCCGCTTTGTATTTCATACTACGAAGGATTATCTTGTGCGGCCGGGGAGTGCGTGCTTTGGCATCTCGATAACGACGATTGGCGGTACTATACCGCAAAGGAGGCGATTACCAACGCGCCGGAGTACCTCGACCCGGCAAAATGGGACGCCGTTGTACAGGGAGATGTTGTTGAGCGGCGCTTTGTCCACGACTGGACGGAATATGATTTGATGCCGGGTGAACAGGTTGAGGATGGTGATTACACGGGAAAATACGTTACCGAGGTAATCGTCCCCGGCGGCAAATTTTTCGGCGTGGAAGGCGGATTTAGACCCCCCTTTGTTTCCGGCGGGGTGCAGGAAGGAAGAATCATAAATATTCAAGGCTCCATAGCCTCTCCACACAGCTCCTATGGGTCATTTATAGGCGGTGGCATTGCGGGGGGGGCTTTTGAAGTAACAAGGGAATTCAATAACGGCGCGGAATTCAAAAATTCAAATAATACCTTTGATATAGATTTTTCTGCGGATCGTGTCGTCCCCACCGGCCCCGACAACGCGCCTGCCAACCTTTCCACCCGCATCTGGCGGAGGGTCGGCTAACCACACCTCCACAGTCTGGTTGTGAGAGTTGCACTACGATTCCATATGGGAGGAGAAACATGAGCATGGCGGAAAAAATGCTTGAAAGCTTACCCCAGTTGATTATCAGCGCCAGCGCGGCCTTCGCAACCATCCTGGGGGTTCTCAAGGCGAACCGGAGCAGGCTGGATAAGCTCCTTGACGGCTTGAAGATGGTTTCACAAGACATTAACCGGCTGACGCTCCATGACGAGCATTTGTCCGATGAGGAGCGCCTGGCCGCGGGGGAACGGTATACCCGGAACGGCGGCAACGGTGTTACCCGGGCCTATTATGAAAACCTGCTGGCGGACTACAAAAAGAAGCTTGAATAGGAGGGAAAAACGCATGACGGATCAGGCTAGAAAAATTGTTGAGAAAATCAGGGAAGTAATCATCCGCAGGGACGTGCAGCCGGGCTACCCTGACGCAAACGGCAATACCAAGACCACCTGGTGTAACCGGGGGGCTAACTATATCGCTACGGAACTGGGCTTTGACATGACCCCGTTCCTGGATAAGCGGGGAATTAACTGGTCAACAGCCAACGCCATGTACCAGAACGCTGTCCAAAACGCCCAGGAAATCTACGGCAGAGCGGCCCAGGACTGGGCCAATTCCGGCGGCCTTGCTTTGGCCGCCTGTTACAATTCCAAGGGGAGCGGGCATGTGGCCGTCGTGTGTCCTTCAGATGAGGAGTACGATGAGACCCTGGGACCCCTGGTGGGAGAGAGCGGCGCAAGGTGCCGGATCACCCATAGCAAACTGGCCTTTGAAAAATACGGGTACAAGGCACGGTTTTTCATCATCCCGAAAAAACAAGGTGTACTATGAGCGGCAAAACTGAACTTGAAAAACAGGAATCAAAAAAAACCGGTGCAAAACAGTACAGTTTGTTTGCCCAGATTTTTTCAGGCACATGGATTGCGGTTCTGACCATCCTCAAAGGATTAAAGATCATGGTCCTTGAAACCCAGGACATTATCTGCACCGGCATAGCAATAGCGGCGATTTTCAGTCCGGTGTATTTCTCAATCTTTCTGGACAAGATCCGGGACATCCGTCTGGCGAAATAAGGAGTTGACGTGTGCAGGAAAAACAAAATTTGCTTTATTATCTTTTGGGCTTTTTTGCTGCTCTGCTCTGCGTGGGGTGTACTACAGGCCGAGGAGCAGTGGTACTTGATAACGGAACCGGAACTACGGAGTATCGGGGAATACAAGAGGAACTCCGAAGCGGAGAAACAGGACTGGCTGTTACAGGTACAAAAATTGAGCAGGAGAGCCGGGAGCTTAGAAGCGGAATCGGCGAGCTTGAACAGTCAATTGCAGGATCAGCGGGAACTGAATCAGAAATTAACGCTATCCTTCAACGAGTACGAACAAGAGCAATTCCGCCTGATGTCGCAGAAAGATACGCAGATAGTCAAACTGGAGGCGGAGAATAAGGGAAAAGACGGAGTAATAATCAGGCTTATTATAGCTCTTGTGGCAATGGGCCTGGGAATTACCGGTTATATTGCGGTTAAAATCGCAAAACTAGTTTGACAACAGCTTTTTGTCAAGAATGGCAAAGGCTTCTTTTGCCTTTTCGAGCAGTTTGTATTTTCCCTGTTTGTCCTTGTGGTTATAATTCTTTGAAACATCGCCGGAAACTTTATGTCCCATGAAAAATTCTTCAATGTCTTCTCTCAGGCCCTCGTTGTTCATGAGGGTTTTCCAAAAATGCCTGCCGCTGTAAAAGGTGATTCCCTGCTTTTCTAGTTCGTCCTCTGATACTTTCGGTTTTCCTGCTAAAAGCCTATTGGCTTCTTTATAGGCGGTAGATTGATTCGGGCCGCCGTGATCTGAAAAGATATAGTTTTCACCCTTTTTTTCTGTCTGTTTTATGTATCGTTGAATCTTCCGGTAAACAAAATCATGGAGTGGAACAAGCCGTATGCCGTTCTTGGATTTGCTTTCTTTTATATCTACAAAGTGTATGCCGTCAAATTCAATGATATCATTTACCTTGATTTTTTCGATTTCGCCGTTTCTCATTCCGGTCGAGTAAATCATAAGACAAAGTAAATACGAAAGAACATCATCCCATTGTATATTAAACACTCCTTTCATGTTGTCAATTTCATGGCAACCCCGGACTTCGGTGCTCTTGTCCCCCAGTTTCAAAGATTTAACCCGGTCCAGGGGATTTTCTTTAATAACGCCGGTTATAAGTAATTGGTTAAAAACCGCATTAACGCTGTTCAAATAACGGTTTATGCTCTGAGGCATCGTTCTCCCCGCAAGGAGGTAATCTTGAAAATTCGCTATGCAGGGGGCATCTACCTTCTCGAAGGTCTTGATATTATTCGCCTGGAGGTATGGAATAAATTTTTTCTTCATAAAATGACAATAAATGCGTCTGGTTTTTTCGGCGAGTATACGATTTCGATTTTTATCTTTTTCCAGATAAGGAGATCCAGCCGCATAGTAGCGCCCAAGAATAGAATATAATTTGTTATCTGTGTTCTTTACGGTATGTTTTGCGTAGTATTCAGAAAGAATACGAACCCGGTTTTCCTGCGCGAATCTTTCCGCTTCCCGGAGTATATTTGTGCGGGTGTTCCACTTCGAGGGTATGAGTTTTCCTTTGTCAATATACCGGACGTAATAGAGATAGCCGTATTTCTTGCTTGGCCTTTTTATAAGGTTATATCGCTTCGGGTTCTTCTGCGCGTTGGAATGAGCGATAACTTTACGATCCATGGACTGGAGAACGGCAAAACTTCAGGGGATTTTCTCTGCCATTCTGCCTGTAATTTCCTCAGGCGGACCTCTTCATCATCTTTCACAAGAGGATTATTGATTACCCAGTTTGAGATGACATCCATTCTGAAAAGAGGCTTTCCGCCCTCCCGTACATAGGGTATCTTTTTTTCATACAAAAGCTTTTTCAGGGTGATGGAAGTAATGTTAAATATTTTACTGATTTGATATTCAGTTAATAGATTGTCCATGTCTTTTGTAACGGATTATTCCCTCCGATTCTTTACCTTTTTCAGGGTAAAAAATGGGACACAGGCCGGGGAATCATCAAAATTCAAGGTCTGAGCCTGTTTTGCCGATAAAATTTTTTTGAAAAAAAGCGAAAAAATCGCTTGACAGGTCCGTTTCGGGCGGTATATATTAGGAATATTAGAGATTGAAAAAGAAAAATTCTGCTTTTTTGGAGAAAAAACGTTCCCAACAGCCGGAACGTTAGGGATATACCCTAAACTAAAATGTATAAAAAATTATACATATAAACCTCTTGAAAAAATTAAAAGTATAGTATAAAGTATAAAACATGAGTATAGAAACATTTGAAGCCCTGGAAAAGGCTATAAAAAAAGACAATGTTCTTCAAAAATATAAACTCGAAAAAATCGGGGTTTTTGGTTCTTTAGCGC
>JAIRLQ010000454.1 GCA_031259345.1 Treponema sp. | reverse complement strand
GGATTAAGAATGTAATTGCGGAAGCAAATAACAGACTTGTTCAATAATCGGTTTATCGAACAAGTCCAATAAAGCAGGAGAGTTTACTTTGCCGGATAAAAAAACAGCGGATGACGTCGTTCGGAAGAAGATACGGGTTAGGTTTACTCTTGGACTTAAACTGGTGCTCATTGTAGCGCTTATACTTCTGGGGTCTATTTGGGCAATTACGGCCCTTATGTCTCTGGTGGTTACCAATGGTTTTGCCAAAAGCGCCGAAGACTCAAACTTTGCCATTAACGCCAGGGCGGCTTCGGGGGTAGAGGAAAGGCTTTACCGTATACGATCCCAGGCATTGTCCTTTTTGGACATGACCGCCGCTATTGGGGAAGACAGGGATATGCTCAGCCAACTGCGGAACATCTTTTTTGAAAGGAACCCGAACATTGCCGAAATATATATTCCCGGCGCCGAAGAAATTGTAAACCGCCAATTTTTTGTCAATAACGAAATTGACAATAGCGCCCTTGACGCCTGGATAAGAGGCGAAGCTGAATCCATGGAACGGGCAAGCGGGGGCGAGACTGTAATACGGAATGTTACGCCTGTCCTGCGTACCAATTTGCTGGCCCTTTTTTATCCCTGGCAGGAAAGGGGTATTAAAGAAGCGGTGGTGGTTTTCTTTTCCCCTGACAATATTGCCGAGATAACCGGAACAGGTTCAAACACGACCGTTTTGGTAAATGATAAGGGTGATGTTTTGGTTCACCCCGATTTCGGCATGGTTCTTTCGGGAGCGAATATCAGCGAAAACCCCCTTTTCGACGCCCTTTGGAAAAGTTCCGGCTCAAACGTCCGCCTTGACTACGAAGAAGCCAATACGCGCTTTATCGGAGCGGCCCACAGGGTTTCTTTGGGCGAGGCCGCGATTTTTAGCTTTCAGGAGTATTCGCTTATAACCGGTCAAATCTCGGATGTTACCCGGCGGAATATACTGCTTTCGATTAGCGCCATGTTTGTCGCGGTGCTCATTACCTGGTTCTTCTCCGGAACTGTTACTACGCCGATTAAAAAGTTGATGGACGCCGCCGGCCGCATTGAGCTTGGCGAATTCGACCTTGCTGAAATTACTTCCAAATCCGGGGACGAACTGGGGCTTTTAACCCGGCGCTTTGTCCACATGGGCAAGGGCCTTATTGAATGGGAAGAAAGCAAGGATCTTATAGGCCGCTTTAACAAGCCGCCGCTTATGGAAAAGCTGCGCCGGGGCGAAATAGTCCTTGATGGCGAACGTTTAGAGGCGGTGGTGCTGCATGCGGCGCTGACTTCTTTCAACGAGCTTTCCCTGGATGTCGAGCCTGCCGAATCCTTGTCCCTGCTTAACAGTTTTTTCGCAAAAATGATAGCCAGTGTTGAAAAAACCGGCGGTTCGGTAGACAGGATATACGGCGATAAATTAATCGCGGTTTGGGGCATCCCCTATTCTTCCGGCGAACTTGCCGACAATGTAATGGACTGCCTTCGTTCCGCCCTTATGATGCGGGCGGCTATCTGGGAACTCAATTCGGACAGGACGGAAAAAGATCTGCCCCTGTTCCGCCTGGGCTGCGGAATCCACACCGGAAATGTCCTTGCGGGACGAATGGGGGCCTACGGGGTTTGCGATTATTCAATTAGCGGAGAGACTATTGATCTGAGCGCGGGGGTTCAGGCACTAAGCGTTCCCGTTGATACGGATATTCTGATTTCAGAGAAAATTCAGGATCTGGTTAGCGCCAGGATTCTTTCCGAAGAATTAACCCCCATGATTTCCAACAAAAAGACTTTGCGGGTTTTTGGTCTGGTAAATCTTACCCCGGCAAAACCCCGGGAAAAACAGCGCTGGCCTTTTACGCTTCAGGATGTGCGGGAATCCCTTGGCGGGGGCCGGTCGGCAGAGGCCGATGATAGTGACGATGATGGTGAATAGAAGGGGCCGGCGGTAAGGGAGATGGGAAAGGACAAATCAAAAAACAGCAATGCTTCTCTGTGGTATAATCCCAATTCCCTGGCGTTGAATTTTGCTGTCGCGGCGTTGTGTCTTTTGGGTATAGGGATAAGCCTCTATCTTTTCCGTTTGGATTTTTTAAGAAGCCTTGAGCGTATGGATGAACAGCCTGTCGGGGTAGTCAGTTGGAAAACAAACCTTACCCAGCGGCTCGCGGCCGGCAGGGTAAACTGGGACCGGCTTACGCAATATTCCCAGGTTTTTGAAGGCGATACCGTAAAAACAGGTGATTTTTCCCAATGCCGTATCAACTTTACCAATGGTGAAACCATAGAACTTTCCCCAAACAGCTTGATACGGATCTTTTATAAAACAGATGATATGTCCCGTTTCGAGCTTCCGGAAGGAGAGATCCGGGTTGTTACCGACAGGTTTAGCGTAATCGTTACCGGCGAGGCAGAGAATGAAAGCATCAGTCTTAATTCAAAAACCAGCGCCGGAATTATGGCGCTAAACGGCTTAATCCTTAATGTGTTTCAGGGTTCCGCGTCGTTTTTTGCCGCCGGTGAAACCCGCCGCGCCCAGGCGGGGAATGTCGTGCATGCCGGGGAAGATGGCCGCTTTAGCGCGGAAAGCCGGGTGGTAATGCTTTCGCCCGGGGACGGCGAGCGAATTTTACGGAGTTCCGATAGTTCCGCGCCGGTTGAGTTTATGTGGCGGGAAGCCAATTCCAGGGATATCAGGCTGGAAATATCCCGATTCAGGGATTTTTCCCAAATAGTAAGCAGTTGGTACGAAGAGGCCGCGGATAGCGCAACGCTTGATCTTGGCCCGGGGCGGTATTACTGGCGGGCCTATGTGCCCCCCAACCCAGAGGCCGCCGATTCTGGCTATCTGGAAATAGTAAATACCCAAAAACCGCAGCCCCTCTTTCCCGCTGACGGTTCCACTGTGGCTTTGACCCCGGGTACTCTCAATCTGCGTTTTGTATGGGCTGTTTCCGGGGAAGCTTCCGAAGTCCTTTTGGAAGCCGCGGATAACCCGGATATGCGGAACCCCAGGATAAAACAGCGGCTGGAAAGGACTTCCGGTTCCGGCGGCTCTTATATCACTTCGGATTTGCAGCCGGGAACCTGGTACTGGCGTATTCAACCCCTGTATCCCAACGGGGTACAGGGCGATGACCAGATTTTGGGTGTAAATGGCTTTACCCTGGTTCAGCCCCGGGAAGCACCCCAAAATTCAACACCGGCAGCCCTTCCCAAAGATGAGGGGGCGCCGCTCCGTCCTCTGTTCCCGCCTGATAACTTTACCGTTGAAGCCAGCCGCGCGCCGGACATCACCTTTAACTGGCAAAACCCTTACCCCGATTCCCTTAAGTTTCAAGTTTCCCCGCGCTCCGACTTTGAAGGTTCGTTGATCATTGATGATATTGTTTTTGGTACCAGCACAATTGGCCGCTATTTAAAGGCCGGGGTGTATTACTGGAGGGTGCTGCACCGCGGCCAGGGACAGGATAACGAAACCCAGCCCATGCGGCTGGTTATTACCCCCGCCCTGGAAGCCCCGGAGCTTATATCTCCGGCCAGTAATTCCAATGTAAAGCTGGAAGAAGAGGGGAAGCCCGTAATTTTTTCCTGGGACAGGGTGAATTATGCAAACTACTATACCTTTAGCCTGTACCTTGAAGGACGATCCGTAAGCCTGACGGAAATTTCTTCTCTCCGGACCAACTCGGTAAATGTTTACTTTGATTCCAGAACTTCAGGCAGATTTCGCTGGCATGTTCAGGGCTTTTCCCTTCCGACGGAATATGCCACAGGCAGGACGGGGCTTATCTCTTCCGGCAACTTTACGATAACTCCGGCTCCCGGGAGCAGCGTGATCTTGTCCGGTGAGGCTTCCTGGTCGGTGCCCCGTATAGCCAATATCCAAAGCTATTCCGGCGAAGTTCGTTCGCCCATGGCCCTTGTCTCCCCGGCAGTCGGCACAAATATACAGGGGATAGACGCCCTCCGTTCGCCGTCTTTGGCAGAGTGGAGCTCCCAGGAACCTTTGCTGAATGTTCAGCTTCTTGTTTCCCAAACAGCCGACCCCATGAGCGATCCCAAGGCCATTGTTATGGATGCGGGATCCGGCGCCCGTTCCATGATCTTCCCCGCCCTAAGCGAAGGTATCTGGTATTGGACAGTTCGGGCTGATACGGCGGTTAATCAGGGGGTTACCCCGGGTGATCCCTGGTGGTTTACCGTGCTGCCCATTCCCCTTCTGCCGGCGCCGGAGGTGATCCAGCCCGGGGATGAGACGGTTATTGGAATTATCCAATTAACCCAGGACAAGAATATTACTTTCCGCTGGAACGAAGTTCCCGGGGCGAACACCTATATTTTCAATTTTTATAGGGAAGGCGAACCCCATGTGCTGCTCCTTACCGGACCGTCCGATGCTTCTACAACTTTTGTGCTGGATGATCTTACCCTGCTGGACGAGGCGGTTTATATCTGGCAGGTCGAAGCGGTCTACCGTAACAGGAGCGGCGTTATTGAACAGCGGGGGGCTATCGAACAGCATCGTTTTGCAATAGAAATTCAACGGTCCAATACATTACGGACCCGGCAAAGTCAAGGTACTCTGTATGGTCAATAAGTTAAAAGCCGGTTTTATCCTTAGCTGTTTATTGCTGCTTCCGGCGGCGCTCTTTGCCCAGTTTGAGCCCGGTTATTCAGGCGGGGATGGGGATACGGCAGACGAAACAGCCGCCCCGGTTTCCCCTCCCAACCGGGCGGAGCCAGATCCTGCCGCCCCGGCTTCCGCCCCCGGCCAGACGGATCCGGACCCTGCCCCCCCGGCGGATCCGGACCCTGCCGTCCGGACGGGTTCTTCAGTCGAATCCCCCCGGTTCCAGGATGACGAAACAGGCATGCTTTTTGTCCAGCACCTGGAATGGGAGGCCTCGGAATATGCGTCCCGTTACGAGGTGGTTGTGGAACGAAGGCAAATTAACGCATACAGCCAGGTTTTACGCCGTATTGTGGAAGTTCCTTTCCTGGACGTTTCCGTCCGGGCCGGGGAATACCGTTATAAAATATCAAGCTTCAATATTTTGGGAAGGCTTGACGCCGAATCGGATTGGGAGTACTTCAATGTAATTCAAGCCATGCAGCCCAGTATTTTTAACTATTCGCCGCAAAACTTTTATTTTGACCGGCCTTCCCTTAGAATTATTCAGCTTGAAGGCATCAACCTGCTTGTGGATTCTGAAATCTATCTGCTCCGCCGGGGTTGGGAAAATGAGGAGCCCCCGGAAGGGGAAGAAGCCGGCGACGGAAGGCTTCTTCCCCGGGAAGTCAGGCGGAATGAGCTGGGCGATACGGCCCAACTGGTTTTTGCCGAAGAAGACCTGATTGCCGGTATCTACGACATCATCGTGATTAACCCCGGAGGCCTTGAAACCGCCAGAGGCCCCTTTGGCATTTCGGTGGCAAAACCTTTCGACATTAATGTTTCTCTGGGGTATTCCCCACTGGTACAGTTCTACGGCAACGCCGAATATGTAAAATATATTTTAGATCCTGCCATAGTCCCGGTAAGTTTTGGCGCCAGGGCCAGTTTTGTCCCTTTTAAGTTGGATATGGGTTTTTTTGGCGTAGAGCTTAACCCCAATTGGAGTTACATTTTTACCGAAACAGGAGGGGCCAAAATCACCGCGCACATAGTTTCGGTTCATTTAAATGCCCTGTACCAGTATTGGTTTACAAAGAATATTCTGGCCTTTAACACAAGGCTGGGACTTGGTTTTACCAGCCTTCTGGACTACAGCTTTAAATATAATACCGGGGCTGTAAGAGGCCATGGAAACTTTACCGCTTTTTCCTTTGATCTGGGAGTTTCTGTACAATGGATTTTTTACAAGCAGCTTTTCCTTGAAGGAGGGCTGGACTACTTCCACTTTGCGGCAAAGGATCTGCCCATGGGTTTTGTTCGGATGATGGTTGGATTAGGTTGGCAATTCTGATAATAATAGAACATCGGGTTATGACAAAACGAAGGTTTTTTGGTCGTTTTTTTCTATTTTCCTCCCTCTGTTTCTTTGGCGCTTGCGGCGGCAGTTCAAGGCCAAAAGGCCCGGATTCTCAAATTGTCCCGGTGGACAGGATTGATAAGGCCGAGGCTGTCGCCTATATAGGTGAAGACGCTGAGGTGTTAAAAGGCTTTTGGAGCCATTTGCCCCTGTTTATAATTGATACCTGGGGCGAGGAGATTCTGCCTTCCCGCCGCTGGGACGAAAGGCAGGGACATGCGGTAATTATTCCCGGCGTAAAGCCCTATGTAAAGGCGGAAATATCGGTGATAGATCAGGAAGGCGGCATAAATCATCCTGAAGATCCTCCGGTTTACAGGGCTTTGGCCCAGATCCGTCTTTCCGGCGATCCTTCGGTTCAAAATGAAAAAGGCCAGTTCCGTATAAATCTTGTTGATTCCGCGGAACAGAGCGTAGAATTCCCTTTCCTGGGGATGGAAAATTCCGCTGAATGGGAGCTGATTGCGTCCGTTAAAGATCCTTCCCTGATACGGGATTATCTGGGTTTTACTTTGGCTTCGAAAATTTTTCACTATTCCCCGGAAGCGCGGTACTGCGAGGTTCTGTTCAAAAACGACAAAACTTTTGAGTACCGGGGTGTGTATCTTTTGGCTCAGACTGTAGGGCAGGGCGCCGGGAAAATTGATTTTTCCGCAGGCGGCGACGCCTATGCGGGAGGGGTGCTGGGCTTTTTTAAGGGGCTTTTTTATCGCCTGAAAGACGGACCGGCGGCCCAGGCTGAATACATTATCAAGCGGGATGTGTATAACCCCGAAGGCGTTACCCTTAATACCTACGCCACGCGGGAAGAACTTTCGGCAGGTTCCCTGGAACTTATTTATCCCAACGAAAACCTGAACGGCTCCCTTATAAGCGCAGTGGAAGAAGATATCACCAGAATTGAGCAGCGGCTTTATTCAAAAACCCCGGTTGTGTATGTTAACTATCCCGATTATATCGATTTGGACTCTTTTGTAAATTATTATCTGCTTAATGAATATTTGATGAATTACAGCGCCGGTTACCGTTCTACTTATATGTATAAGGCCGCCAACGGAAAACTGGTAATAGGGCCTAACTGGGATAATTCCGGTTCTTTTGACAACGACAAATTCGATGTGGATCCCTTTCAAATCCGCATGTCTAAAGCTCCCTGGTTTGATCAAATGATACGGGACACCACTTTTCTTAAAAGGCTTGAAGTCCGTTATTCCCGTCTTCAGCGTAGTATGCTTAGGGACGACAGCATGCTTGGCCTGATTGATAATACAGCCCACTGGCTGGAAAGCGCGGCAGCGCGGGACTGGAAACGCTGGGGTGAATATTATTCCGGTTCATGGGAACACCAGTTAATACAAATTAAATATCTTTTGGTGGTGCATAATTTTATCCTTGGGGATGAAGTCAGAAAAATGGGCTGGAAAGAAAACCTGATGGACAGCTCGTACAGTAACGAGCTGTCTTCCCTTATGGTATTGGGTTTTGCTGTTCTCTTTGTTCTTGCCGTCAGGATTGGGCGTAACCATTAGGAGGAAAAAATGACTCTGATAAAAAATGCCTACAAAACCGTTCTTAAGAATCTCCTCTTTTATGCAACTCTTATTTCCACGTTTGTATATCTTTTGTGGCGCATGTTTTTTACCATGCCCTGGGAATATGGAGTCGTCTCGGTGGCCGCCGGTATTCTGATGCTGGTGTCGGAAATACTTTCTACCCTTCAGGCCCTGGATAAATTCGGCAATGTAAAAAAGAATACCGAACCCGATTTGCCCGTGATCCCCGATGACTGGTATCCCGATGTGGATATTTTTATCGCCACCCACAACGAATCAACGGAAATACTTTTTAAAACCGTTAACGGCTGTACTTTTATGAAATATCCGGATAAAAGCAAAGTCCACATTTACATCTGCGACGACAACAACCGTCCCGAAATGGCGGCTCTTGCAAAAGAGCTTAAAGTCGGTTACTTCGGGCTTACCGGGAATAAGCTTTTAAAAGCAGGCAACCTGAACAATGCCATGCGAAAAACCCATTCACCCCTGGTAATTACTTTTGACGCCGATATGATTCCCACCAGGGGAATGCTGATGAAAACAGTTCCTTTCTTCTTTCTGCCAAAAGTCAAAAAACTCCCCGATGGCGCCTGGGTTCCCCGGGATCCGGAAGAAATCGATCCCAATTTCAAGATTGGATTTATTCAGACCCCGCAAAGCTTCTACAATCCCGATCTTTTCCAGTTTAATCTGTATTCGGAAAACCGCATCCCCAACGAACAGGATTATTTTTTCCGGGAAATCAACGTTACCCGAAACGCGTCCAACGCGCCAATTTACGCCGGCTCCAATACGGTTATTGCCAGAAAAGCTTTGGAAGAAATTGACTATATCGCCGTAGGTACCATTACCGAAGACTTTGCCACAGGATTAAAGATTCAGAGGAACGGCTGGACAACTTATGCTACCTCCGAGCCCCTTGCCCATGGTCTTGCGCCGGATGATATAGAAAGTCTGGTTAAACAACGGGAACGCTGGGGCCGGGGCTGCGTCCAGAGTCTTCAGAGCATGAATATAGTGGGGATGAAAGATCTGCCCCTGCGTTCCAAGATGAGCTATATTAACTGTTATTTTTACTGGTGGTCTTTTCTGGCCCGGCTTATTTTTATACTGGCCCCCATACTTTTTGCGGTATTCCATCTGCGCATTCTGATATGTACTGTATCCCAATTCCTGATGGTTTGGCTGCCTTATTTTGTTTTGTACAGTATCACCACAAGAATGAGCGCCGGAGCAACCAGGAATCAGCACTGGAACGGCGTTATTGATACCATCATGTTTCCCTATCTTATTGCTCCGATATTAAAAGAAGCCCTGGGTTTTAAGCTCCAAAGCTTTGCCGTAACCCGCAAAGACAAAGTGGTAAATCAAAAACAAAAGCCAACCATCCTTTGGGCCCTGCCCCATCTTCTTCTGCTTTTTTCTTCTATTGCGGCGCTGGCTGTCTGTATCAAGGTTACCCTTCAGTCGGCCATGATGTACAACATTGTTATTATGTACTGGCTTATAATTAACAGTAAAAACCTTATTATGGCGATATTCTTTATGTCCGGCAGGCGGAACATCAGGGAGGCGGAACGCTTTTATGTTGAGCTTCCGGTAGAAATCCGTACCGCCTGGGGAATGTACTTTGCCGAAACGTCGGATATTTCCGAAGACGGGATGGCCCTTGTGCTTTCCAGGCCCGAATTTATTGAACCCGGCAAGGAATTCGATCTGATAATTACCAGCGCGCCCTACGAGGCCTGCATGAAAGCAGAGGTTCTGCATATTGATAAAAAACCGGATAAAAAGTGGAAGTACTGCATACGGATCACCAGCCTGGACAGGGATAATACGCGCCAGTATTTTCAGATCATTTATGACAGGCATCATTCGCTGGCCGACAAAATTGATGATAACTGGAGTTTCTTTGAAGATTATCAGCTTCAGCTTGATAAACGCCAGGAGTTTC
>JAIRLQ010000337.1 GCA_031259345.1 Treponema sp. | reverse complement strand
ATAGACAAAGAATTTCTGGTAAGAGATGGAACAAAAGCCTCGGAAAGCAGCGTTTCCGGGAAGAATGGCGTCTTTTACGGAACCCATGCCAACTCGCTCTGGCCTTTGCAGGATAATATAAACAACGATCCAAATGCAGACTGGCTTCCTTACTCCATTCCGGCGCTGCAGAAAGGCAACAGCGCACAGTTGGGATTGAGCATGCTTACATCAAACTGGTATGCCGTGAGCAAAAACTGCAAGCATCCGGAAGCGCTTATCAAGATGCTGAATCTTTACGTGGAAAAAGTTTTTGATGAAAAAAATCAGGAGTATGCGTATTACGCAAATCCGGGTAACGGTCTTGAGGGGGTCTGGAGACTTTCACCGGTCTTCATGAATAGCGCCAACAAAAACCAGGTAACAGCCGTAAATATCGCCAAGCCCCTTGCGGATCATAGTCCGGGTACTCTTTGGGGTGAGCAACTGAGCATGTATGAATACAGTCAGAGGGCGGTTGACGGCGATAGGAGCCTTTGGGGATGGAACAGGGTTTTTGGCGCCAACGGATCACAACACCTCTTGCTGAAATATCAAGAAGCGGGCAATTTTGTTTATGATGAATATTTTGGGCCGCCTACACCTACAATGGCTGAACGGAAGACAACGTTGGATTCGATGCTTTCTGAGGCGTTTATTAAAATCATTACAGGTGAAGCTGATATTTCAAGTTTTGATACGACTGTCAGGCAATGGGAGTCCTCCGGCGGCACGGCAATGACAAGAGAGATCAACGCCTGGTACGCTGCGTCCCAAAGTAATTCGCAAAGATAATTTCTGGTTTTCCCGGAGGCGGCTATGTGTAAAAAAAGAAGCTTTGGCAGATTACGAATGGAGTTGCCGCTTCACCTTATGCTGCTTCCGGGAATAATTCTTGTTTTTGTTTTTTCCTACATCCCCATGAGCGGGATTATCATAGCCTTTCAGAAATTTATTCCCAGCAGGGGAATGTTTGGGAAACAGCTTTGGATAGGGTTGGATAATTTTCGTTTTGTTTTCAGTCTCCCTGGCTTTACCCGCTCGGTGGTCAATACCATTATTATTGCCTTTTCAAAAATTGTTCTTGGAATGATAGTACCGGTTTTTTTCGCCGTATTATTGAACGAGATAACCCAGAGATGGCTTAAGCGGATTATCCAGACAATTATTTACATGCCGTATTTTCTTTCTTGGGTTGTTCTTGGGGGTATTTTTATTGATATTTTCTCACCTACCAGCGGGATAGTTAATAATTTACTGTCTACCTTTGGTATTGAACCTGTCTTTTTCCTGGGGAGCAATAAATATTTTCGTTCTACGCTGATATTAACACACATCTGGAAGGAATTCGGATATGGGACCATTGTTTACCTCGCTGCCATTGTCAATATTGATCCGGCCCTGTATGAGGCGGCTACTATTGACGGCGCCAACCGGATACAGCAGACCGTACATATTACCTTTGTAGGTTTGCGGATGACGGTTGTGCTCATGGCTGTTCTCAGTCTTGGCAATGTGCTTAATGCCGGCTTTGATCAGGTATACAATCTCTACAGTCCCATTGTTTATGAGACCGGAGACATTATGGATACCTTTGTATACAGGCTTGGTCTTCTTGATGCCCAATACGGGGCGGCAACAGCCGTTGGTTTGTTCAAATCCCTGGTATCGCTTCTGTTTATATCCGCTTCGTACTTTGCGGCCTACAGATTCGCTGATTACCGCATTTTTTAGGAGGGTACAAATTGGCCGCCGAGACAAAAAGCAGAAAGGTATTTCTTGTCTGCAACAACATTTTCCTCTGCTTTATTGCTTTTTTGTGTCTTCTTCCACTGCTCAATATTCTTGCCATTTCTTTTTCTTCAAGTTCCAGAGCTGCATCAGGCGCTGTGAAACTCTGGCCTCTTGGTTTTAATTTAACGTCATACGCCTATGTCTTTCGACGGGATGCTTTCTGGCGAGCCCTGGTTCGATCATTTCAGCGGGTTGCACTTGGTGTTTCAATAAATATGTTCCTTACAATCATAACAGCTTATCCGCTTTCCAAAGAGGCACGATTTTTCAGATTGCGGACTGTTTATGTCTGGTTCTTTTTTATTACTATGCTTTTTTCAGGAGGCCTTATACCGGGTTATCTTCTGATTCAGAACCTAAAGCTTATGAATTCAATTTGGGCGCTGGTGCTTCCCGGAGCAGTTCCGGTATTTAATACAATTCTGATGTTGAATTTTTTCAGGCAAATTCCCCATGAACTTGAGGAGGCTTCGTTTATAGACGGCGCAAACTACTGGTCTACTCTATGGCGCATTTATGTCCCTGTGTCCATGCCGGCTGTAGCGACACTTACATTGTTTGCCGTTGTCGGCCACTGGAATAGCTGGTTTGACGGACTTATTTTTTCAAACTTTCCCGAAAAATATCCATTACAGTCCTATCTGCAGACTATTGTTATACAGCCGGATATTTCTCTTCTGGGCGGAGATGACTGGATGAATCTGCGGGACGTTTCTGATCGAACGATACGTTGCGCCCAGATATTTATGGGTATATTACCTGTTCTCTGTGTTTATCCTTTCCTGCAGAGATATTTTGTAAAAGGTATTGTAGTAGGTTCTGTTAAGGGATAACGTTTTTCATGGCGGCTTTCATACAGCAGCCCGCCTGCCGTTACACCATGCCTGTTTTTCTTCCGTCTTTTTGTTATACTTTGGGACAGTATGCGTAAGAACAGGAATACCCTATGAATGTACTTGTCATCGGGTCGGGGGGCAGGGAGCACGCCATTGCCTGGAAGCTTGCCCAGTCGGATCGGGTAACAAAGGTCTACGCGGCTCCGGGAAACGGCGGGACCGCCGCGGAAGCCAAATGCGAAAACGTGGGCCTGGGCCGGGACCTCTCCGGGAAGGAGGGGCAGGAGGAGCTTATCGCCTTTGCCGGGGAGCATGATGTCGGTTTGACGGTGGTAGGGCCCGAAGAACCCCTGGCCCTGGGGATTGCGGATCGTTTCCGCGCTGCCGGGCTTGCGGTGGCAGGGCCCGGCAGGGC
>JAIRLQ010000301.1 GCA_031259345.1 Treponema sp. | reverse complement strand
TTTCATTTCAGTCCTGAAATCCTTGATGCTTTTTCCCAGAGCCTTGCCGAGGCCCGAAATTTTTGCCCCTCCAAACAGTATCAGCGCCAGGACGATGATAAGAATAATTTCCGTCGTTCCCAATCTCATGTTATACCTCCCGGGTATCTTTCTTTAGGTCATCGTTTTTCACCGGTGTTTTTTCACTCTCTTCCGATATATTTTTGTTTAAATCATCCAGGATAGTAAAGGCCTCCCTGGTTTCACGCTTGGTTTTCTCAATTTCATCAGTTACTTCCGCCAGAGGATTTATATTATGCACCGTCTCCTTAAGTTCCCTGCCCGCTTTTTTTACCTCACGGATATCTTCGTCAAGGTTCAGTTCCGTGGTAATGCTTTTTACGGTAGTCCGTATGGATTTAAAGGCCCTTGCAAGCCAATGCGTTACCTTGGGAAGGTCGCCGGGGCCTACCAGCACCATGGCTGCCACCAGAATTACCAGTAATTCCCCCATCCCGATGTTAAACATGAAAACTTCCCCAAAACGCCGGCGGCAGAACCGCTTCTGCCGTCGGCCTGTTATTCAAGAAAACCACCCTGGTTTCTCATTCCACATCAGACATTGTTCGCCGGAATCTCGTTTTTTGACAGGTCACTACCGAGACCCATTAGAACCGCAGAAATAAATGATTCTACAGCCATGGGATGAAGTTAAAGCGGCGGTTTCCGGGCGGCAAAACACCGCATTAATATGAGCGAAGTCCCCGGAAGCCAGGATCTGACAGTGCGCCTTCTCTATAACCTCCGCGCCAACATGATCACTGCCCGAAATAACCATGATATATCCGGCCCGCCGGGGCTGTCCCGGAGCGGGTATTACTATACCTGCGGCGTGTTTAACAATACGCGGGCCGATATACTCCGTAGTTCTGCAACGTACCAACCGGAAAAGTATGGCGCTGATAGTACAGCGTTCGGCCATTCGTTACGCAAACCGCCGGACCCTTGTTTATAAAACTACGTTAATTTCGCCGCGGCGTTTTTGCCCGCGATATATCCGTAAAACATGCAGGTGGAATGGCTTATGCCCCTCATACAGATAGGGTACTCTACCGCATACTTGGATCCCTGCATATTACCGGTCACATAAAGCCCCGGCATGGGGCCATTCGTATCGTAGGCCCGTGCTTCCTCATCACTTTCAATCCCGCCTACGCAGACCAGCATGGCGGCCATGCCAAACTGGCTGAGGTAGAAGGGAGGAGTTTCGATAGGAAACAAGCGCTGGGTGGGCTTGTTGAAGTCAAGGTCCTTTGGAGGACTACTTTTGGCCAGTTCGTTGTAGCGCGCTATGGACTTTTTGGCTTCCGTTGCGTCTATATCGACCTTCGCCAGAAGCTCGTCCAGGGTCTCGGCCGTGAGGATCTGGCCGGCATCTACGGAGGCCTGGAAACTGGCATCGGTGATTAAGAGGTCTCCACCATTGTTCTTAGGCGCCTCTGCCTGATAATAGCAGATGCCACTGTGATTGGGGGGCATGAATGGAATCTGCTCCTTCCACTTGCTATCATAGATCTGGAAGGTAGTGTAACCGGGTTGCAGTTCTATCTGATCCTGCATTTGTTGACCCGGTATACTTTCGTTCATAAAACGCTTCCCCAGCTTGTTCAGGAACAGGAAAGGGGTAATTCCCATAGCCCCATTGCCCACCGCGTGGGTCATGGGAGCGAAGTACTCTTGGGGATTGGCCCCAGCCCAAACGCCCATTTTTAAACCGTCGCCGGTATTGATTGGATTATCATTTAGGTCAAACCCGAGAGGCAGGGTCATGTTTTTGTATATAGACAGGGAGGGAACAAAGTGATCGAGGATTTCCGTGTTGCCGGCGTTATCCCCGGTTGCCAGGATAACCCCTTTAGTTGCGTTAATACGCTTATACTCCTTAGTCTGAATATCTTGTATGATTACACCACTAATACGATTCCCCGTTTTTTCCAGCTTCACGCCAGGGTGGTTATAGTAGAAGGTGAGCCCCAGTTCGGCACATTTGTCTACATTGGCATCGAATACCGGCTTCATACCATTGGGACCGAATTTTACCGAGTTGGGAAAAGTGGGGAAGAGTTCTTGCGTGTAGTCGTACGCATCAGGCACGGGATTCGCTTCAGGGACCATGAAGCAAGCTGTACCGTCGGGGATGTCCTCATTACTCGTTTTGCCGATGTAAAGATCCGGGTAGACGCTGAGAAACCAGTCGTCAAACACCGTATTGGCCTCCTTTGCCCAGCGGGAAATAATTGGCCGCTTAATACGGAATTCGCATTCCTGCATAAACTGGTCTGTTACTATATCCGGGTCCACATCATCGCGGTTAAAGTGCGACTTGTTGAACTTGCTTCCCAAGACAGCGTACTCTCCGCTCCGGCAGTTTGCCTGGGGCGATTTTTCGACAACTATCACCGAGGCGCCATCCTCCCCCGCCTTCCGGGCCGCGCACACTCCGGCCAGGCCGGCGCCAATCACCACCACATCCGCTGTCGCGGTCTCTACGATCTGGGATTCCGCTATTTGCGGCTCTGGGCCCAGCCAGTCCGGTTTTACCTCCACATACTCCGTGGTTGTCGGATTTTCACACGCCCCAAGGACGCCCATTACTCCAACGCCCATGCCCACGGCGGCCGCGCCCTTCAGAAAGTCACGCCTGCTTACACCATTACCGGAATCAGCCCCGCCGGTAAGATTTACATCTTTTTGAGCCATACGCTCCTCCATTCTATTGTTTTTATTGCTTAACCCAACGGGTTAATTACTGCCTGTAGCCTTTCATTTATATTTGTCAGCTAACACCAAATCCACGCCGTCAATTTGATTCAGCGCATTAATACCCGCTTCGACAAACGCCTTCCACGAATAGGTAGCGCCGGTCACTTTGTCAATCTCGACTGAATTTTGTTCTATGACTTTGTTTTTTACGGCGTCAGTGTTTATGTACGTTGGTACAAATCCCCCCGTATCTTCACTGCTTTTCTGAATAGCAACCGCCGTGATCTGATAATCCGGCGTCAGGGCCGCCAGAGTCAGGGTTACTTCAACCCCGGCTGTTCCCACACTGGGGATGGTACGGGTTGCCGTACCAGTTACCGTTATGGGATCTTCCCCGGCATCAGAGGGACAACCGGTAAACATAAAACCTGCCGCCATAAGCGTAATCAACAAACCAATTGTGATTTTTCTCATATAATATTTCCTCCAAAAAAAGTTGACAAAACCGGGTCTCTTGTAAAATTGACAATTTTACAAGAGACCCTACGCTAAGACCATAGGCGCCTCCTTGAACAGAGTATTGACGGATAAGTGATAACCGGATTGAGAGATATGAAAAGTCAGGATGAGTAAAAAATCTATATTATATACTATATAAGTGCGCGCGGGGGGGGGGGGGGGGGGGGGGGGAAATTAAACAAGGATAAACGGG
>JAIRLQ010000290.1 GCA_031259345.1 Treponema sp. | reverse complement strand
GCGGTTTTTATAGGACCGGCAAAAGGCTTCCGGGTCGATGCTTTCGATAATACTTAGCTGGGAAATGATATTTTCCCGAAAACCCACATCGTCGGGGCCGCAGTGAAAATATTCGCCGCTCAGGATGGGAAAGTGATTTCCCTGGCGGCCGATAGTAAGTTTTGCCATCTGCCGGATCGTCTCAAACTCCGTATCCAGCGCCCGGGCATCCACGGCCACCGCGCCGCCTTCCTCTTCCACCTTGTCCCGCAGGGTTTTGACATCCGCCTCGGCCTGATAATAATCCCGCAAAAAAACTTCCAGCTCATGATCCGTCCGGAGGAGGTTTTTCATAATCTCGTGAATTTCGCCGAAGACCCGTTTTTGGGTATCCGTATAACAGGACTGAATATCGGTAAATTCGTTGTTCAGGGAAAAATGCTCAAGGATGGTGCCCACCCGGTCCTGCAGGACCTTTTCCAACTGGCTCCGCTCCTCGTTTTTTGCCCTGAGGAGGCTTTTGGAGCCGTCGAGTTTTCCGATTGCCTTTTCCAGAAGCTGCTGAAGCCGGATCTGGCTGTTGTTTCTGGCTATCCGTACCTCATCGGTGGTGGAATTCCGCAAGACTCCGGTCCCAATCGCCTTAAACCACTCGTCAATATAATAAACCGGCTGGTTTAATTCATTCTCCGTCACTATTTCGGCAAAAAAAGTCCGGGTTTTCGTGTCAAGAAAGGTAGGATGCAGCAGGTTGAAACGGAGGAGGTACTTTTTCTGTTCCGGCAGCCGTCCGGTAGACTTTTTGGCTACCCCCAGCAAAAAATCCCAGTAGGCGGTGATAAGCTGCTGCCGATAAACGCTGCGATCCTTGGGGTCCTTGGCGTTCAGGTATTTCTGTAAAATGGCGTGAACCCGCTGGGCAATATCTCCCTCCCCGGAAAGGACATTTTTATAATAATTGGGATCATTGAAGACATTATGGGGACTTGATTCAAGCCGTTTGCTGATTTTAGGAAAACCTTCGGCCCGGAAATCTACTTCGCCGGAGTCTCCTTCCGGCTCTATCTGTTCGCTAAAAATATTGGCAAAATCCGGGGGACTTGAAGCGCCGGCGGTACTCCCGGCGGTAGAATCCCGGTTGACTTTTGCCCCCAGCAATGCGGCAATTTCGGGGTCCATTTCCCCCTGAAAAATATTATCCCCCGCCATAGATTCCGGTTCCTTCCCATAAAAAATACTCGAAGCCTGTTGCACTGATCATCGGAAATCCTCGGGACCTTTCCAAAATCCGGCGATCCGTAGCACGAAAATCTTGAAAAAACCCCGGATGCATTTTACAGGCAAATAACTTTTATTGCTACCGGGGTTCCAGCGTTCCGGGCGCTAAAGTTCCTCTTCGCCGTCACCGCCTTTAATATTTTGGAGGTAAAAATCGAGGGCGGTCAGCCGGATCCGCACGCTGTCTTCCGTGGATTTACCTTCCTGAAAGGATTTGAGGACTGCGGTAAGGTTGTCGATCAGTTTTTTTCCCGAATTCATGCCCAAATTACCCGCGGCGGCGCTGATTTTTTCCAGCTTTTCAATATTTTGAGGGTCCAGGTTGCCAATTCCTACGGCGTTTATACCGGTAATACAGGTCTCAAGGTCCCCATGTAAACTTTCTACTGTGTCCATGGCATTCTCCCTTTATAGATAGCTTTCAATATAATGGAAAATTTCAAAAAAAAGAAGGGCACGGGCCATAAGGAAACAAATTTATGGGAATCGCCGGAAATTCCGGCCCCTCCGGGAGTTTAGGTCCGGACTTTCGCCATTAAAGCGGCGTTTTGATCGTTGCTGCGGACCAGCCGTTTGGCCAGCAGCTTGGAGAGGAATATGCCGTAATGGGGGTATTCCCGGATGATGTTGATAAAGGTCTTGCGGGTCAGGAGAATGAGCTTTCCCATGCTTTCGGCCCGTACCGATGCGGACCGCCGCTGGTTGAGGAGAAAGGCGATTTCCCCCATAAAAATATCCTGGGGGGACAGGGTGCCCACCTGTTTCAGATTATGGAAAACCGAATATTTACCGCTGACAATGTAATAGAGGTAGTCGCTGGGCTCGTCTTCCCGCAGAACAATATCCCCTTTTTTCACGTTCACCACCTGCTCCTTGGAAAACCCGGCGGGAATCTCCTGTTCCACCAGCGTATCGTGTTTCAGCACCAGAGTTACCTGGTTCCCTTTGGCGTTGTACTTTAATTCCGTAGAGAGGACGGAGGCCATTCTGATTCCCCGGCCGTGGAGACTCAGCTTGTCCTGAGCAGCGACCTTCTGCAAATAGGCCCGCACGTCAAAACCCTCCCCTTCGTCCCGAATCACAAAAACACTTTCTTCCGGGTGAATATCCCAGAGGAATTCCACCTTTTTGTTGCGGATCAGGGGATCTTTGCAGCGTTCGGCCACCAATTCTACCACCGAAAAGCCGTTCTCCATTCCCATACTTTTTTCTTCATAGGTGATGCCGCAGTTGCCGTGTTCCACCGCGTTCACAATCAGTTCCCCCAGGGCAAGCTGGAGGTGCATCTTGTTGTCGGGGTTGATAAGCCCCCGCTGGGACAGGATGGTGGCGCCGACCCCGGCATAAATGGGAATCGCCAGAATGTCGTTTTCGATGGTAAAGCTCCCCGATGCGCCGTCCAGGAGATTCCGGGAAAATTCCCGCTGAAATATAAGCTGATAGTTCTGTTCAATAATCTGGAGGCTCTTTATCAGATGGGAACGGATCCGCTGATAATCCAGCATGGCAATTACATTGATGGCTTTGCAGCGTTTGAGCAGGGCCTCTTCCGTGTCCCGCTCCGCTGAATAGAGCCCCAGGATGCCGAAATTCAGAATCCATTTATCGTCCCGGATAAGGGATATTAACCAGTCAATATCAAGATCGGGATCGGAGAAGTTGATAATTACAAGTTCCGGCAGATCATAGGCCAAAAATTCACGGATTTCGTCTTTGCCGGAAAAAAACCGCGGTTCATATTTGATTCGGGGGCTTGCCGTAAGGGCGGTTTCCACAAGCCGTTTAACCGCCGGGTCAGAGTTAACAACACCGAGCACGCCCATATATACTCCATAGAC
The DNA here is from genome assembly GCA_031259345.1 of Treponema sp. Taxonomy (GTDB): domain Bacteria; phylum Spirochaetota; class Spirochaetia; order Treponematales; family Breznakiellaceae; genus JAIRLQ01. The sequence goes on along the minus strand of JAIRLQ010000290.1, from coordinate 20 downwards.
TTGAGTTTGTCAGGTAAGGA
>JAIRLQ010000210.1 GCA_031259345.1 Treponema sp. | reverse complement strand
CTGTTTTTAACGCGGGGTATAAATTCATCAAGAGCGAATACATTGGCGAGGGGAACAGGGCATTCGCAAGGCTCAATCTTCTCAGCGCCGGTTTCGTGCTGATGACTACGCCCGGCCTTGATGTGTACCAGCTTAAGCGCTCAAGGCTGGTAAAGCACTATTCCCACGTTCTTCATGCCGCAAGCGATGCAGTGATGTACCGCATGTTCGGCATTGACTACTTTGATTCAATACTCTTGACCGGGGATTATCAGGCAAAGGATATACGGGCCCTTGAAAAATCCAGGGGCCTCCCGGAAAAGAAGCTTGTTACCGTTGGGTGCGGGTATCTTGATATTTACCGGGAAAGAATGAAGGAGATTCCTGTTGAAGAAAATCATCCGTTTACGGTCCTGATCTCCCCCTCCTGGGGCCCCTCGGCCCTGCTCTCCCGGTTCGGCTCAAGGCTTCTGGACCCCCTGGTAAAAACGGGCTGGCGCGTCATTGTACGGCCCCATCCGCAGTCGAAAAAGTCGGAACCTTCCGTTCTTGCCGGGCTTGAAGAAAAATACAAGGCTAATACAAACCTGGAATGGGATTACGAGCGGGAAAACATCTATTCCCTTAAAAAAGCGGACATCATGATCTCCGACTTTTCGGGTATCATTTTCGATTACGCCTTTTTATGCGATAAGCCTGTCATGTACGTAAAGCAGGGTATTGATCTCAGGCCCTATGACGCCGATGATTTAGGGGACAACGCGGCAAATGGGCTGTGGCAGTTCAAAACCTTGGAACAGATAGGCATTGAGCTCAAAGAAGAGTACTTTGACCGCATCGGTGAAGTGCTAAAAAATATCTCTGATAATACGGAACTGCGGCAGGCCAGGCAAAAAGCACGGGAGGAGGCATGGCAGTATCAAGGCGAAGCGGGAAAACGCATTGCGGATTTTATGCTTGAAACGATTAAAACCACACAGGATTGACCGGCATACAGTACGCCGTAAATCATGCAGCCAATGATGGAGTAAAATGAATGTTACACGCACTTTACACTATTGTAATTTTTCCTATAGTCCAGATTATCGAAACCATATATGTTCTCATCTACAGAATTTTTGAAAATACGACGATTTCAATTATAGGGGTAAGTTTTGCCGTAACCCTTTTGAGCCTGCCGCTCTATATTGTTGCCGAAAAATGGCAGAAAAAAGAAAGAGACACTGCCGGCAGGTTAAAGCCCAAACTTGATAAAATTAAAAACGTCTTTAAGGGTGATGAACAGCACATGATCATCACAACTTTTTACCGGCAGAATCATTATCATCCGATCTATGGAATGCGGAATTCCTTCGGAATCCTTATTCAGATACCGTTTTTTATAGCGGCCTACACCTTTCTTTCCAATCTTAAAACGCTTCAAGGGTTTCCGTTCCTTTTTATCCGGGATATGGGAGCCCCCGATGCGCTTGTAAACATTGGGAACGGAATGACCCTTAATATCCTGCCGGTTTTAATGACCGTCATAAATTGTATTGCGGGCGCTATTTATACTAAAGGACTTTCGGGCAGGGAAAAAATTCAGATTTACGGCATGGCAGCGGTTTTCCTTATTCTCCTTTACAATTCACCGGCAGGGCTGGTTTTGTATTGGACTATGAATAATATATTATCCCTGGTAAAAAATATTTTTTACAAATTACGGCATCCCCTTATAGTATTATATATCGTTGTCAGCGGATCGGTTCTCGTTTTTGTTGCTTACCTTCTCTTTATCCGTGCCGGCAGTTTTAACAAACGCCTGCTGCTGGCGGGTGTTTCTTCTTTGGTGCTTTTTATCCCCTTGTATATTAAATTTGCCTCCTTTCTTCAAAAACGGTTCCTCTCCCCGCTGATAAATAATGACTACAGGCGGACGCGGATTTTTATTCTTTCTTGTTTGGTTCTTGCCGTACTAACCGGCTTCTTTATTTCCACAACCGTAATTGCATCTTCTCCTGACGAATTCAGTTTTATCGATCAATACCGATCCCCGTTTCCTTTTATAGGCAATTCGATTTTACAAACCCTGGGATTGTTTGTTTTTTGGCCCCTTTGTATCTATTCGTTATTCGGCAGGAAAATCAAAACCCTTCTAACTTGTCTTTTTTCTTCTTTTTCCCTCTATGCGTTGCTTAATACGCTTGTCTTCCAGGGAAATTACGGTGTTATTTCAAACACCTTTAGTTTTAGTACCACCGCGGTTCTAACGGCATCCGCCGGAACAACGATAATTAATTCGGCAGCCCTGCTGGCTGTCATCGCCGTGGTTTTCCTGCTTGTCAGGAAGGATAATTTAAGCATTGTCTCTTCCGGCCTTGCCATTCTCCTGGCGGCACTGGCTGTTTTCTCATTTTACAATGTATTCCGTATAAATAAAGCGTATACGAATCTATTGGCAAGATACGACGAAGCCCAAGGTGCCGTTCATGCAATTAACCCGGTATTTTCCCTGTCAAAGGACAAGCGGAATGTTATTGTCTGCATGGCCGATGGCGCGGTCAACGGCTTTGTCAAACCCATATTCGAAGAACATCCGCGGCTGAAAAAGCAGTTTGACGGCTTTACCCTGTACCCCAACACGGTTTCTTTTGCGGTACACACCCTGATGGGCGTACCTCCGATCTGGGGAGGATATGAATATACGCCGGAAGAAATGAACAAGCGTGATTCTACCCCGCTGGCCGAAAAGCACAACGAGGCAATGCTGGTGCTTCCCCGGCTGTTTGCGGGAGCCGGTTATGACGTTACGGTTACCGATCCTTCCTGGGCTAATTATGCATGGGTTCCTGATACCCGCATCTACGATGCTTATGAAAATATAAATGCTCTCAATACCAAGGGGCGGTATACCGATCTTTGGTATAAACGGAATAATTTTGGAGAAGGCCAAATCACCGGTACTAAGATCAAGAGAAATACGCTTTGGTTTTCCTTCTTAAAAATTGCCCCGCCCCCTCTCCGTAAGATAATTTACAATGACGGCTGGTATTGGGGAACCGATGACATCGGTACTTCCCTTACCGACTTTATTAATTCCTATGCGGTCCTTGATTTTTTACCCGACCTTACCGCCTATGACGCCAAAAAGCCTTCTGCCCTGTTTTTCACAAACGATCTCACCCATGAAGTGCTATTTTTGCAATACCCCGGTTATGTTCCTGTGGAAAGTGTTACCGCCAGAGGAAGCGGCGAATTCAGCGAAAACCAATATTATCATACAAATAACGCCTTTTATCTTCAATTCGGCAAGTGGCTTGATGAATTGAAAAAAAACAACGTATATGATAATACCCGCATTATTATCGTATCCGACCACGGCGCCGGAGTGGACGCAAAATTGGCCGATACGGACATCTCTATCCCCGGTGAAAGGCGGGAAAAGTACAATCCCGTTTTGCTGGTGAAGGATTTCGGGAGCCGCGGGGAATTAAAAACCGATAATGCTTTTATGAGTAACGGCGATGTTCCGGTATTGGCGCTTAAGGATATTATTGATGATCCGGTGAATCCTTTTACAGGGCATGCTTTAAAGGACAATCCAAAAGAATCAGGGCTCCATATTACAATCAACCACCTGCCCCTGCCCGATCAACACAATAAGAACACTTTTAAAATACAGAGAAATCAATGGGTATCTGTCCGTAACAATATATTTGATGCGGAAAACTGGGAATCGGCGGCAGAATGAGCTCTGCCGCTGATTACCGGAGGAACCAATTGGCCGGAGGAAACCGTCTCCGAATGACCATCGCCGTTGACTGCCGCATGATAGAAGCCGGAAGCGGCATAGGGGTATACCTGCGGGAATGTCTCAAATGGATGCTGGATTCTCCCCGCTCTTTTTTGCTCCTGGGCCGCGAAAAAGCACTGGAAGAAGCGGCTGCTAAGAGAACGAACGTTCATATCCTTCCCTGTACGATAAAACCTTTTTCATTCCGGGAACTTTGTTGTTTCGGTTCCGGTATTTTAAAAAAAATAAACAGCACCGATCTTTTCTATTCGCCCTTCTTTAACGTGCCCGCCGGTATTCGTATTCCCGTATTCACCACCATCCATGACATAATTTTCCCCGACATGCCGGAACTGAGTGGAAGGTTCGGCCTTAAGGCCAGGATGTATTTTTACAGGCGGGCCTACAGGGTTTCAAAAAAAATTTTTACCGTTTCGGAATTTTCAAAATCAAGAATACAACACCATCTGGGTTACGATAAACCGGTTGTTGTTACCTACAACGCGGCCCAGTCATACCTGTCGGAACCGTTTTCATATCCCCCTCCCAAAAA
>JAIRLQ010000170.1 GCA_031259345.1 Treponema sp. | reverse complement strand
AGAAGAAGGCGGCAAAGAATACGATGCGGTCTGGCCCGCCAACAGCATGTGGATATCCCTGGGGGATACTTCCTTCAAGGTTAAGCACACAGCCAGCGTTTATCAAACCCCGGTAGTGTTTGGCATCAAAAAGAGCATCGCCGATGCTTTGGGGTTTACGGCCCGTGAAGTTTCTGTCGCCGATATTCTTGCGGCCATACAGGTGAAGCGGTTGACCTTTTGTATGACCAGCGCAACCCAGTCAAATTCCGGGGCCTGCGCCTATATCAGTTTTTTGTACGCCTTTCTTGGCAGCCCGCAAATGATAACGCTAGGAGACCTGGACGACCCGGCTTTACAGCGCTCTGTCAGCGAATTGCTTGGGGGCATTAACCGTTCCTCCGGCAGCTCCGACTGGCTTAAGGATCTGTTCCTGTCATCGGATTACGACGCCATGGTGAACTACGAAACCCTGATTATCAGCGCGAACAAGCGGCTGGAGGAAGAAGGACGGGAAGCCCTCTACGCGGTGTATCCCAAAGAAGGGGTGGCCGTGGCCGATTCACCTTTGGGATACATCGACAACGGCAATGCCGAAAAAGAAGGGCTCTTTAAAAAATTGCAAGAGTTTTTGTTGTCCCCTCAGGTCCAGATTGAAATTCAAAAAACCGGACGGCGCACGGGTTTTATTCCCATAAGCAAAGAAAACAAAAACGTTTTTAACGCTGCCGACGGGGTTGATATAGAGAGAACCCTGGGGGTAGTTAAAATGCCCGGCGCGGCCACGATAGAAAAGGCCCTGGAGCTATACCAGGAAAAGCTCAGGAAACCTTCCCTTACGTTTTACTGCCTTGACTTTAGCGGCAGCATGGAGGGCGCAGGCGAAGCGCAGCTTAAAGAAGCCCTGCGAAATCTGCTGGATCAGGAGACGGCAAAACGGAATTTATTGTCCGCCGGTGAAAAAGACGAAAATGTTTTTATTCTGTTCAACAGCGGAATCAGACAAATTATCACCGTTTCGGGAAACGATCCAAACAAGCTGCTTGACGCCTACCGTGAAATAGCTTCCGCGAAACCCGGAGGCGGAACGGATATGTACACTCCCGTGTTCAGAGCTTTTCAACTTATGAATAGGTATAATGCCAAAGACTATATAAGCTCCATCATAGTGATGACCGACGGCGAATCGGAAGATTATTTTGAGGAGTTTAGCGCGGCCTACAGGAAGAACGGCCTGGACAGCCTTGACGTTCCCGTATTTTCGATTATGTTTGGGGATGCTAAACAGGAACAGCTTGACGGCTTGGCGGCGCTGACCAGGGCGCGGGTTTTTGACGGAAAAACGGATTTGGCAACGGCCTTTAGAAACGCCAAAGGATATAATTAGTCTCTGTCCATAATGTAGACACATTATGGACAGACTTTAATTGAAGAAGGCTTGAGGTGAAAAAAGACAACCGGGTTTATGTTGTTATCCCGCTGCTGATTGGGATTGCCGTATTTGGCATCGCCTTGATCGTATTACAATGGACTTTCATTATAGCCGCCCTTCTGGCACTTGGCTTTTATGCGGGCTTGAGTTTTTTGCTCACCCCTGTTTCAAGAATTGGCGGTGTAAATATCGAACATATAAAAAACAGCGAAGAGATAATGACGCTGCTGGAGGAAGGGGAAAAAGATCTGTCCTCAATTAAAACGAGCATGGACACATTAAATGACCCGCTTTTAAAGACAAAGGCGCGGGACGTTTACCGGGAAGGGGGTAAAATAATCGAATACATCAAAAAAAATCCCGCCAAGGCGGTAATGGCCCGGCGGTTTTTTACTTACTATTTGGACAAGGCCGGGGAGATACTGAAAAAATACCACGACTTAACAGCCGCCGGAATTGAAACGGATCATTTGAGATCGTTAAAAGAAAAAACCGTTTCCGCCCTGAGTGCGATTTTGAAGGGCATGGTTTTACAGTTCGCCAAATTGATTTCAAGCGAGGTTATCGATATTGAAGCGGATATCAAACTGCTTGAAAACACCGTTAAGATGGAGGATTCATGAAAGGCCGAATTGCGGGGCTTGTAATCCTTGTTCTTGTTATTGCCTCCGTTTTTGTTTATCAAAATTTTTCGGCCCAAAAAATCAAAAAAGTTGTGGTAGACGGTTACCTGGGGGGCGAAAAGTCCGGCCTCTTTGACGATGAGCGCTTTACCGGCGCCATGTCAAAGAAATACGGGATATCCGTTCATTATAAAAAGGCGGGTTCCATAGACATGATAAGCGCTCCCCTTGAAGGCATGGATTACCTCTTCCCTTCAAACTATACGGCCCTTGAACTCTACAAACAAAAATACGGTTCCGCCTATAAACGGGCGGAGGTTGTTTTTAATTCACCTATCGTGCTTTATACCAGAAAAAGCGTGGCGGAAGCCCTGAAAAAACAGGGCTGGGTACATACCGAAGATGAGACGGAATACATTGATCTTGCAAAATTGATAGACGCTGTTTTGGCGGATACCAAATGGACCGATGTCGGCCTTGATGAACTCTACGGGAATATGTACGTCTTTTCCACGGATCCCTTAAAATCCAATTCGGGCAACATGTTTGCCGGCCTTGTGGCCAATATGCTCGGTGGCGGGGAAGTGGCGACCGGAGAAAGCCTTGCGCAAAACGGACGGGAACTAAAAAGATTTTTCGACAAACTGGGTTATT
>JAIRLQ010000127.1 GCA_031259345.1 Treponema sp. | reverse complement strand
AAACCAGCCCATATTCCGCGGCGGTCTGCGCACAATAGGGATAGACGAATTCCGCAAACATTTCAGGGGATATATCGATACTTTCCTGGCTGTTCAAATGCCCCCAAGTATCCCGGATGCGCACCTTGCCGTCAAAACCCGCTCCCGGCAATTCATCCGTAAAACAGCAACTGCCGGCGCCCAACTAATCGTTCCCGTTGTTTAGGAGGAGCAGGCCGTTTTCCTCCTGCCAGCGCAAACAGGCCAGCAGTTCGTCGGTAACTATGCGCATCAGGCGGTGAAATTCATCCGGTTCGAGGGCCATAGCGAGGTACATATTTTCCATTCCCATAAGGTGGACCACCTGCCAGGTATGCATGGTATCCCACCAATGAAAGCTGTTCTTGCGTATTACAGGCAGTATATCGCCTAAAACATCGCAGGCCGCCTTCTCCATGAGATCGGTCGCCGTTTTATCATAAATAAATTCTGAATGCCGCAGAAGAGGGAGTCCTTCCTCCAATGTCTTAAACACCGGTTCAATATGAAAACCGACGCCTTCGGCGGCAAGGGTTTTTCGTATGGCCAGCCCAAGAAAATTAACGCCAATATCCAGATAAACCGGAAAGTAATTTGGTACTACCTTGTCATCGTCAAAGGTTTCATGGGCGGCGATGACATGACATAATGTCTGTTCAATCTTTTTGCCCAGCGGGCTTTCGCAACGGCTCTGCGGCATAATCTCATCGAGAAAGGTATCTTCTTCCATTACCACCATAGGCCGTTCACCGCAAAGGCCGTTATGCAAAATCCACAGGCGTTCCCGCTCAGCCATTACAGGCAGGTGCGCGTACTCTTGCTGCTTCTTTGCCAGGGTGCGCAAATATTCCCGTTCGGACGCCGGTATAACCGCTTCATCCGCAGGTTTAGGCAAGGTCTGTACATTCGACATGAGATACTCCAAGTTTATTCCATGTGGGATGCGGGTCTTTACATAACCCGATTGTCAGTCTCGTAGAACGCAAGGACATTCTCCAGGGGCACATCCGCCTGTAAATTATGGCAAGATGTCATTATATACCCTCCGTTTTTTCCCAACACCCGGGACAGCATTTTCGCGTTATCCCGTACATCATCAGGCGTACCATTGGGTAAAATATTCTGTGTTTCTCCGGCGCCATGAAAGGTTATCCGGTCTCCGAATTCTTTTTTTAAGAGTTCCGGTTGCATATTCTGGGCAACGGTCTGAACCGGATCGAGAATACGGATACCCATATCAATAAATTCATTAATTAAATGATATGCTGATCCACAGCAATGCATGTATGGAATAGCATTATAAGATTTGGCAAGAGATATATACTCCGACAATGGCTTTTTGTAAAAATCACGAAACATTTCAATGCTCATGATAAGATTTAACTGCGTAGCAAAGTCATCCGCCATCTGCATGGCATCAATCCTTCCATTTCCTGCCTTTAATAACTTTTCGTGATATTCAATATGCCAGTCAAAACAGCGCTTAATTAAATGATGGATCAATTCGGGACGGGTAGCCATATCTATCAGTATGTCTTCCATTCTTCTTACCAAAGTAGGATAATAAAAACTGCTCGCAAATCCCCCGAGAAGGAAATAATCATCGAATTCCTTACAGGCAGTTTCAACGGCAGTAAAATCCATATTGCTTAAATCGGGTAATTTCAGCGCACGGTCAATGTCTTCTTCAGTCTCACAGCCGTCTGTCGCATAGTGTACAATTTCAAGGTATTCGCCGAATTTATTGCATACTATGCGGCAACGGCTGCCGCCCCAGCCGATAATAAACCCATCATCATCTTTTTTATTTGGTATACGTAAAACTTCGGGATCTACCCATGCGCAATCTATTTCCAGCTTATCCATTACCGTTTTCATCCCGGCAGTATTAAAATGTTTAAATAATTTATCCCATATTTCCGGGACCGCCTGAATATCGACAGGTGTTCTGTCCGGTATATTATGGTCAAGCGCTGCATAGACACGTTCTCTTTTTTTCATATGCTTCTCCTTTCAAAGATCGGGGAGGTTTCCTTTCCGAACACCCCCCCAATCTTTGTGGTTGTTTTACCTAAAAGTATTCCGGCATAATGGCTCTCAGATCGTCTCCAGGAAGGATTGTCCGCGCGGAAACGGCCTGGCGTTCGGGAATGGGCTTCCCGCTCGTTATAAAATCGAGCAGCGACTGCGCCGACATTTTGCCCACGTCGGTGGCCGAAAAGTAGGCAGCGGCCTTAAAGGGCGAGCTGGGTTTCGCGAATTCGTCCGGGGCAAGGTAGCCACCGAAGCCAATTACCAGTGAACCGTTTTCGTAGGTCAGTCCCGCGGCTTCAAGAGCCCTGGCGCCACCCTGGGCGCCCTCATCGTTGATGGCGAAAACCAGCCATTTCTTTATTTCAGGGTGGCCGGTGATAACCGCGGTCGCTACCACATTGGCCCTTTCAGTGGTGCCATCGCTGTCGGCGCGCCAAATCCTGGAATCCGGAAAGCTGGGAAACGCGTCTTTTATTGATTTCAACTGGGCTTCGGTCCTGGGGACGCAGCTCGAAACGGTGTCTACCGTCAAAAGAAGAACGCCGAAAGAAGGATCGTTGGCCAGGTTGTTTTTTTGTACAAACTCTACGCCAGCTTTTCCCGATTGCAGGCCGATGTTGTAAGCGTCGATGCCTACCCAAGGGGCCAGCAGTTTTCCACTTTCGTCCTGGAGCGCATCGTCAACGGCAATCACGGGAATACCCGCTTCCTTGAGTTTTGCAACCACCGCCGGGCTCAGGTTCTGGTCGGGCGGGCAGGTAATAATACCGTCTACTTTTTGGGCAATGCAGGTATCAATGAGCTGGATATAGGTCGCGGCGTCATTTATTTTAGCGTCCATGTACATCCATTTTCCGCCTGCCGCTTCTACAACGCCCTGGGCGCCTTTCCCCTCGGTGAGGAACCATGCCTGATCGCCGGATTTATAAATACCCGCGATTGTCAACTGCTTCTGCCCTCCCGAAGCCGACTGTTGTTTGCCGCCGCCCGCAAAAGCCGCGCCGGCTGCCAGTGTCAAGACCAGTAAAACACACATGATCTTTTTCATTTCCTTCTCCTTAAAAATAAAGAATATTGTTTACGGGGTTTTAATCCCGGGTAAACCAAAATAACGGCTCTCCGAAAACACAATCGCTATTCTGGAGACACCTTATGCTTACTCGCTGTTTAAACTTTCGGTGAGTACTTTTCTCTCCTGGCGCTGTTTCCGATAGAAGTCAAAGACCAGAGCGACCACCAGCAGCAGGCCCTTTGCGACATTTTGCCAGAACACCTGTACATTTAGCATAACGAGGCCGGTGTTGAAACTTTGCAGGATAAGCATACCGATAAGCGTTCCCAATATGGTACCGACACCGCCGGTAAACGCCGTACCGCCCAGAACAACTCCGGTGATGGCGTCAAATTCAACCCCGTTCGCGGCGGAGGGCTGACCCGAATTCATGCGCGCACTGAGAAGTAATCCCGCCAAAGCGGCAAGGCAGCCCGATATGATGTAGAGTTTATAGCGGGCGGCAACCGGATTAATGCCCGCCAAACGCGCCGCGTAGGGACTCCCGCCGATAACATAAATACTGCGTCCAAAGTAGGTACGGGCCAATATAAAACCAAAAATGATAAACGCGACAACCAGAATTATTACGGGCAGCGGGATGATATTAAAAACACGTCCGGTTCCGATGTTGATAAAAGTGGTATTTGAAATACTGACCGGTTTGCCTTCGCAAATAATATAGGCAAACCCGCGTATAATAGACATGGTCGCCAATGTGGCAATAAAGGGCTGTATATTCCAGATATTGATAAGGGTCGCGTTAAACACGCCGACGGCGGCGCCAATCAACAGCGCGAGTACCACGACCGCAGCCGGAGGGGCGCCTGCCTTGAGTAAATTACCTACAAAGACACCGGCGAACGCCGCCAGGGCACCGGCCGACATGTCAATCTGGCCCGCTATGATAAGATAGGTCTCCCCGATAGCTACAAAACCCATAAGCGAACAGGCGACAAGGATGTTCATCAAGTTTACAACGGAAAAATAATTCGGATTCAAAAATGAAAATACGATTAACAGTATAATAAAAGCGATAATAAGCGTTATCTTTTCCGCGAAATCGCTTTTTTTGAATTTATCAAAAACAGCAGCCATAAAGTCCTCATTCCTCCTGGGGCATTGCTAATTTAAGTATCTTTTCTTCCGAAAAATCTTTTCGTTCAAGTTCGCCCGAAATACTCCCATCGCGTATAACAATAATTCTGTCACTAAGCGATATAAGTTCAGGCAATTCCGATGAAATCACAATAACAGCCATCCCGGCTTTGGCGCACTCAAAAATGATACGGTGGAATTCCGCCTTGGCGCCTACGTCAATCCCCTTTGTCGGTTCATCGAGGATAAGCACTTTTGGATTACATTCAAGGCAGCGGGCGAGAATTGTCTTTTGCTGGTTTCCGCCGGATAGCTGCAACAGCAGCTTCTCGCTGTCCGGCGTTCGTATATCGAATTTGCCGATATTTCTGACGGCTATCTTGTCTTCTTTTTCCCGGTTTACAACACCAAACAAGCAGATTTCCCGCAGCATTGAGATACTGATATTGCCTTTAACGGATATATTCGGCAGTACACCCTGGTCCTTTCTGTCTTCCGGAAGCATAACAAGACCGTTCTTTATGGCCATTTTTGGAGACCGGATTCTTATTGGTTTATCAAGAAGTTTCATTGCGCCGGAGTAGATTTTGTCAATACCGAAAACGGCCCGCATTATTTCGGTTCGGCCGGCGCCGACAAGTCCGGCGAATCCCAGTATTTCTCCCTGGTGTACCGAAAAGGAAATATTCCGGACAAAATCGGTTGTTAGATTATCGCAGGAAAAAATAGTCCGCCCTATAAGCCTGTCTTTGTACGATTCGCTGAGTTTTTTGTCCAGGGTCCGGCCTACCATCATCCGGACCAGTTCATCAATCGTTACCTTGTCCTGATCCCTTTCACCGACCAACCTGCCGTCCTTAAAAACGATGACTTTCCGGGCAATCTGGTTAACCTCGTTTATACGGTGGGAAACATAACAGATGATTCTGTTTTCTTCCTGGAGCTTTTTGATTATTGAAAAGAGGATTTCGATTTCGTTATCCGAAAGGCTTGCCGTTGGTTCGTCAAAAGCGATAATACCGGAATCACGGCGCACGGCCTTCATAATTTCGACCATCTGCTGGTGCGCGACGCTTAATGTATTTACTTTTACATCCGGTTTGATGTCAATTTTAAAACGTTCTGCGATTTCAACGGTAAGCCGATTCATCAGATCAAAATCAATTATGCTGGATTTGCCACGCGGCCAGTCACCAAGAAAGACATTTTCCGCAACCGTCATCTGCCGTATAACCTGCCGTTCCTGGTAGATTGTGCTTATTCCGCACTCAATGGCATCTTTGGGCCGTTGAAAGTGTTTTACTTTCCCGTCAATTAAAAATTCTCCCTTATCAGGGATATAGTCACCGTTAAGAATCTTTAACAAGGTCGATTTACCGGCGCCGTTTTCACCCATCAGGGCATAGACATAGCCTTTCCGGGCCGAAAAGCTTATATCTTCCAACGCCCGTACGCCGGGAAAAAATTTGCAAATATTTCTGAATTCTACAACTTCTGCCATTGGGTGACTCTATTTAAGTATTATCTTCCGCAAAGGCAAAATGCGCAACAAAAATCGTAAAAAAGAGCAATTTTTACAACAAAACAGCAAGAAACAATTACGGCGTACTATGCGGTGGTTCCGAATATCTGTCCAATTGGGGTTTT
>JAIRLQ010000131.1 GCA_031259345.1 Treponema sp. | reverse complement strand
TCGTCTGTAGCATGCTACGAGTCTTCTGTAGCATGCTACGAGTCTTCTGTAGCATGCTACGAATCGTCTGTAGCATGCTACGAGTCTTCTGTAGCATGCTACGAGTCTTCTGTAGCATGCTACAAGTCTTCTGTAGCATGCTACGAGTCGTCTGTAGCATGTTTTTAATCGTTGGTAGCATGTTTTTAATCATCGGTAGCATGTTTTTAATCGTCGGTAGCATGCTGCGAATCGTCTATAGTATGCCGGCAAAGGCACGGGTCTTATGGAAGGGCTCTATATACGGCGGATAGGTAGGGGGCGCTGAAAGAATAAAGAACGGGGGGTGGCTGTGCCGCGCGGCGGCGGGCATGCCTTCGCCCCGGCTTAAAACCACTGGGCGTTGCCGTCTTCCCAGGGGCATATTTCTTCGGGTGTAAAGAAAAGCTTTATTTCCCTCGCGGCGCTTTCGGGGGAGTCCGACGCGTGGACTATGTTAAGGCGGGTGCGGGCGGCGTAATCGCCCCGGATGCTTCCCGGCCGCTGTTCCATAAGGTTTGCGGGGCCAATCATAAGACGCGCCAGGGGGACGGCGTCTTCGCTTTCAAGTATCATGGCGACCAGGGGGCCGGACAGGGTGTATGCAACCAGTTTGTCGTAAAAGTCTTTGCCTTTGTGCTCGGCGTAGTGGGTTTCTACCAGGGGTTTGCCGGGGCGCAGTAATTTCAGGGCTATTATGTTAAATCCTTTGCGCTCAAAGCGGCTAAGCACTTCCCCGATGATGCGGCGCTGGAGGGCGCCGGGTTTTAACAGAACCAAAGTTTGCTGAATCATAGCCTATTTTCCCCAAAAATGTCCCGAAAAGTAAGCCCCTGCGGGGGCTTTTTGGCGCTTGTATTGGTTTGCGTCTTTATAGTAGACTGATTGTAAATGAAGGTATGGCTTAAACTCCTTTTGGGGTCGCTGCTTGGCGTTCTGCTTGGCGCGCTTCTTCCTTACGGTAATCAAAGTGTCCTGGGTGTCCTCGCCTGGGCGGAAAAACTGGCTGTCGGAATTGGCCGCTACGCGGTTGTCCCTATTTTGGTTTTTTCCCTGACTATTGCCATTTACGAGCTGCGCCAGGACGGGCGTTTCTGGGGTCTGGTGTTCCGTTCTTTTCTGATGATTCTGGCCTGCGCGGTGTTTGTTGTTGCCGCGGGTATCCTGGCGACGTTGTTTTTTCCTCCCGCAAGAATCCCTATCCTGATTGAGGAACAGCTTGAGCCTGTTTCGCTTCAAACTGCCCAAAGCGTGCTGGCGCTTTTTCCCGCAAACATGTTTTCCGCGCTGGTGAGCGACGGGGTTTACCTTTTGCCGGTTTATATCTTCGCCTTTTTCCTTGGCATGGGGCTTTCTTACGACCGCAATTATACCAAACCGGTTATCGCCCTTATCGATTCCCTTTCCCGGATTTTTTACCATGTAGCGGCTTTCTTTTCCGAGATTCTTGGGCTGGTAATGATTGCCCTCGCGGCGTATTGGGCAATACGTTTCCATAGTGTGCTTAAGGCCGATGTGTTCCGGGATCTTATTCTGCTTTTGGGGATATTCAGCGTGGTTCTGGGGTTTATTATTCTGCCGCTTTTTCTCTATTTCCTTAAGCCGAAGCGTAGTCCCTGGGTGGTGTTGTACGGTTCCCTGGGGCCGGCGCTGGGGGCTTTCTTTTCCGGGGATATTAACTTTTCCCTGCCGGTAATTTTAAGGCATGTAAAAGAAAACCTTGGAACAAGGCGCCGTTCAAATGCGGTAACGGTTACCTTTTTTACGGTGTTCGGCAGGGCCGGGAGCGCTATGGTCGCGGCTATGGCCTTTATTGTAATTATTAAATCCTATTCCAGCCTCGAAATAAATCCGGGCGATTATGTTGCTATTGGGGCGCGGGCTGTACTGATTTCTTTCCTTTTGGCGCGCCATCCGGGGGATGGGGCTTATACGGCCCTGGCGGTGCTTGGCCTGGGTTACGGCAGGGGTTTCGAGGCGGGTTACCTTATCCTTAAGCCTCTGGCGTTTTACCTTATTGCCGTGGGTACGTTCCTGGATGTAATGATCACTACCTATTCAAGTTATGCGCTTGCCAGAATTTCCGGTTTCCAGGAAGACAAGCCCGTAGGGCATTATATTTAGAGTTTGTCCGCAAAGCCGGTTGCTTTGCGGGCAGTTTAGAACTGGTAAAAAAGTTTTTCTTTTGCTATGCTCGTTCTCTATGGAATTAACTAAAAGCTTTATCGACACCCTAAAAATCAACGAAGTTGAACTGATGCGGAAAATAGCCGGCGGCCTTGGTATAGACCTGGGTCAGGTTTCCGCGGTTATCAGTCTGTTACACGAAGGGAGCACCGTTCCCTTTATCGCCCGTTACCGCAAAGAAAAAACCGGCAGCCTGGACGAAGTTCAGGTGCGGGATATAGAGCATGGCTTTTCCGGCGGTACAAATCTCGAAACCCGCCGTATCGAAATAATCCGGGGGATTTTTGATCAGGGTAAGCTTACCGAAGCGCTGTACGAAAATATTATCAAAGCGGCGACTCTTGCGGCGTTGGAGGACATTTACGCTCCCTATAAGCGCAAAAAGAAAACCCGTGGTATGCTTGCCGAAGAAAAAGGTTTGGGTCCCCTTGCGGAAGCCATGAAGGAGCTTGAAGAAGCGCCGCTGCGGAAAAAGGCCGAGGGCTTTGTAAACACGGCCCCCGGGGACGGCGCGGAAGAAAATGCCGGAGACGGGGCAAATCTTACGGTGGCAACTGTTGACGACGCGCTCCAGGGCGCAATGGATATTATCGCGGAACGGATTTCCCAGGACAGCGAAAACCGTGCCAAAGTCCGGTCGTTTTATTTATCTGACGGTAAAATCATCGTTAAGGGCCTGGGCGGCGAAGAAGTAAAAAAAACATCTACCTATCAAATGTATTGGGACTATACCGAGCCGCTTTCACAGATCAAGCCTCACCGTATTCTTGCCATAAACCGGGGCGAGCACGAGAAGGTGCTTGAAATTACAATAGATGTAGACGAAAACGCCGCCGCGCTGATGCTTCAGAATAATTATGTTTTTCATAATGATTACCATAAAACGGCGGTTGAAGACGGCCTTAAGCGGCTCCTTTCGCCGTCGGTAATCCGGGAAATCCGGGGGGAGCAAAGCGATACTGCTGACGACCACGGTATTTCGGTATTCAGCCAAAATTTAAAAAACCTCCTGATGCAGCAGCCTATTAAGGGCACCCGTGTGCTGGGCATTGACCCGGGTATACGCACCGGAACCAAGTGCGCTTTTTTGGATGACACGGGCAAGTATTTGGGGAATTTTGTTATTTATAACCACAAAGTTGAAGAGGCAAAAAGGGCTATCCTTGAGGGAGTAAAAAAATACGATATCCAGCTTATTGCCGTGGGAAACGGTACCGGCAGCCGTGAAGTGCAGGAAATTGTTACGGCGGTAATTTCCGAAAACAAGCTTGAGGTGCTTTATACTGTCGTAGACGAAGATGGGGCTTCGGTGTATTCGGCAAGCGACATTGCCAGGGAAGAATTCCCCGAGCTTGATTTAACTATCCGCGGCGCTATCTCAATCGGCAGGCGGCTTCAGGACCCCCTGGCGGAACTGGTAAAAATCGATCCCAAATCCATCGGCGTGGGGCTTTACCAGCATGATTTAAACCAGAGGCGGCTTTCCGAAACATTGGACGAAGTAGTTTCGTCGGTGGTAAATAATGTCGGCGTAAACCTGAACACCGCTTCCGTTTCGCTTTTAAAATATGTGTCAGGGATTAATTCGAGCCTGGCGCGAAAAATCGTAAAGTACCGGGACGAAAAAGGCAAAATTTCGAGCCGAGAGGAACTTTTAACCGTACCCGGCATGGGGCCAAAAAGTTTTGAGCAGTGCGCGGGGTTTTTAAAAATTCCCGAATCAGGAGAGCCTTTGGACAATACCTGGGTGCATCCGGAAAATTATGCCCTTGCCAGGGAATTGGCGGACCGGGCTTTTAAGGCCGCGGAAATAAAAGAAAAGTATAATGTCGGGGACACCACCATTAATGACATTGTCGAAGAATTAAAAAAGCCCAACCGCGATCCCCGGGACAGTTACCCCAAACCGCTTATGCAAAAAGGGGTTGTTACTTTTGAGGATTTGCACGAAGGCATGATGGTTACCGGAAAAATTAAAAACGTGGTTGACTTTGGCGCTTTTGTGGATCTGGGGATTAAAGAAACGGCCCTGGTTCATATTTCGGAATTAAGCGACCGGTATGTAAAAGACCCGATGGATCTTGTTAAAGTTGGAGACCTGATGGAATTCCGCGTTATTTCTTTGGATAGGGATCGCAGGCGTATAGGTTTGTCGCGCAAAAGCGAAAGCAATGCCGGCGCAAAGCCCGGGAATAACATTAAAGAAACCAGGCCCGGAAAACTTGCGGTAAAAAGCGCCGCGGCCGGAAGGGAAGTCCGGCAGGCTGCCAGGCATCAGATGGCAAAGCCGGATGATGACGGTACCATGTATAACCCTTTTGCGGAGGCCTTTAAAAAAAAATCAACAACCTCGCCCTAAAGGACGAGGTATTAAACACTTTCCGGAGCGGGTAAAATGCCGGAGCGAAATCTGGAGCTTGGGCTCAAGGAGATTTTTAAAACAATCAGTACGCCACGGCTCCCGGAAATTTCTTCCCTGTTGTTAAAATATATTGAAGAAATAGAGCTTTTCAATCCCGCCTACGGCCTTGTAAAAGTCCGGGACCGGGAAGAGTTAATAATAAAGCATATTCTTGATTCACTTGCGCCGCTGGAAATATTGCAAACCCTTACCGGGAATGCCGGCATTGGGGACGGCGCTTTGCAAAAGACGCGGCAAGGTTCGCCTGGGGCAAAGGCGGAAATAGCCGATGTAGGTTCCGGCGCGGGGTTCCCGGGCATTCCCCTGGCGATAAGCCTTGCGAATTTAAATTTTACCCTGATTGAACGCATGGGAAGGCGGGCAGGCTTTTTACGAAACTGCGCCGCCTTGCTTGGCCTTCCAAACCTGACGGTGGAAGAAGCGGAAATGGAAAAAGCAAAAGCCGGCCGCTTTAACATAATTGTGTTTAGGGCATTCCGCCCTCTTGAAAAATCCATCCTTAAAAGCCTCAAGAGGCTACTCGCGCCGGGGGGCGTTATGGCGGCGTATAAGGGGAGGCTCGCCTCGGCGCGGGCGGAAATGGAAGAGGCGGAAAAAGCGGTCCCCGAAATCGCCGGACATTGGGAAATACGCCCCCTTACAGTTCCCTTTCTTGATGAAGAACGCCATCTTGTACTAATTGTTTAAGTGGGCTTAAATATGTTACCCTTCTCTTATGAAAGTCGCCATTATATTTGGCTCCCAATCAGACAAAGAGATAATGAAAAAGGCCGCCGATGTATTGCGCGGGGTGGGCGTAGAATACAGCGCCCATATACTTTCCGCCCACCGGGTTCCGGAACTTTTAACAAAAACTATACGGGAACTTGAGGCTTCGGGGACGGAAGTAATAATAGCCGGGGCGGGTTTGGCAGCCCACCTGCCGGGGGTGATAGCAAGCCAGACCCTGCTGCCGGTTATCGGGGTGCCCTTAACCGCCGGAAGCGGCGCCTCGCCGGGAGGCCTCGCCGGTATGGACGCCCTGTTTTCCATAGTGCAAATGCCCAAGCCCATTCCGGTAGCGGCGGTGGGTATTGATAACGCCGCAAACGCCGCCCAGCTTGCGTGTCAGATTCTTGCCTTAAAATACCCCGAATTAAAAACAAAACTGGAAAATGCCCGCGTCAAAATGAAAGAAAATTTTGCAGGCCCGGAAGGAGTGGAATTATGACCCGGAAGGCAAAAGCCGCCGCCGCAGGAACCCCCGCCAAGACCGGAGGCCGCTCTTCCCCTCCGGCAATTAAACAGGGAAAGCTGCTTTACGAAGGCAAGGCAAAACAGGTCTACGCGACAAACAATAAAGAGCTGGTCATCATTCATTATAAAGATGACGCAACGGCTTTTAACGGCGAAAAAAAGGGGCAAATAGAAGACAAAGGGGCGCTGAACAATAAAATCGCTTCGGGTCTTTTTGAATTATTAAAAAAATCACGGGTACCCACCCATTTTGTTAAGCGCCTGAACGAAAGGGACATGCTCTGCAAAAAAGTTAACATTGTCCCCCTGGAAGTAATTGTGCGGAACGTTGCCGCGGGTTCCATGGCAAAACGTCTGGGTTTAAAAGAAGGGGCCAAATTAAAAACCCCGGTGTTTGAGCTTTCGTATAAAGACGATGCCCTGGGCGACCCTCTTATCAACGATTATCATGCCGTTGCCATTGGGGCTTCCACTTTTAAAGAAATCGAAAAAATCAAAAAAATAACATTCAAAATAAATGATATACTCCGGGCTTTTTTCCTGGAGCGGGGTGTCAAGCTTATTGATTTTAAACTTGAGTTTGGAAAAACCCCTAAAGGCGATCTCTTATTGGCCGACGAAATTTCTCCGGATACCTGCCGTTTTTGGGATGCCAAAACCAACGAGAAACTGGATAAAGACAGGTTCCGCCGGGATTTGGGTAATGTAAAGGAAGCCTACGTTGAAATTCTTGCCCGAATCGGATAACGAAGACAAACTGCACGAAGAATGCGGCGTATTTGGGGTATTTCTTAACGATCCCGAACGGGACGCGGCGTCTATGGTATTCTACGGCCTTCTTTCACTGCAGCACCGGGGGCAGGAAAGCGCCGGCATTGCCACGGCAAAAGACAAAGCCATTGAATGCCGCAAAGGTATGGGGCTGGCGGCGGATGTGTTTAGTTCCGGAATAATTGAACAGCTAAAAGGAAGCGCCGCCATAGGCCATGTACGGTATTCTACCCAGGGCGCCAGCACTATCGAAAACGCCCAGCCCTTTGTAAGCCGTTTTAAACTGGGTTCCATTGCGGTGGCGCACAACGGCACCCTTACCAATGCCGATGTAGTCCGGGAACTTTTGGAAGACGCAGGCATCGGTTTTATTTCTTCAAGCGACAGCGAGGTTATTGTAAATCTTATTGCCAAGAATTATAAAAAAGGGCTTGAGCGCGCGCTTACCGATACCATTCAATTTATTAAAGGTTCATACGCCCTGGCGCTCCTTACCGGCGACGCCCTGGTTGGCGCGCGGGATCCAAACGGCATACGCCCCCTTTGCCTTGGCCAGATGGACGGCGGCTGGATTCTGGCAAGCGAGTCTTGCGCCATAGACGCCGTAGGCGGCGTATTTGTACGGGACATTGAGCCCGGCGAAGTGGTGATCATTAACCGGGAACAGGTACTGTCTTTTAGTTTTAGCGAAAAAACCCGCCGCGCGGTCTGCGCTTTTGAATATGTTTACTTTGCCCGGCCCGACAGCGTAATTGATAATGTTGATGTATACGGCGCCCGAATCCGGGCAGGTGAAATTTTGGGGAGGGAGTCGGCGGTAGAGGCAGACCTGGTAATCGGCGTACCCGATTCGGGTGTTCCCGCGGCAATTGGGTATGGCAGGGCGACGGGAACCTCCTTTGGCCTGGGCATCGTAAAAAGTAAATACATAGGCAGAACTTTTATTTCGCCAAACCAGATCCAGCGGGAAAAGGCAGTGTCGGTAAAACATAATGTCATAGCCAGCGAAGTCCGGGGGAAGCGGGTAGTTATAATTGATGACTCTATCGTGCGGGGTACCACAAGCCGCCGCCTTGTGGCCATTCTTAAAGCGGCAGGCGCCCGGGAAGTGCATATCCGGGTTTGTTCGCCACCGGTAAAATGCCCCTGCTATTTCGGCATAGACACCCCTCACCGCAAAGATCTTATTTCCAACGGGAACAGCGTAGAAGAACTTTGCAAATCCCTGGGGGCGGACAGCCTGGCGTTTATTTCCGTAGAAGGCCTTTTGGAAGCCCTGGACGGGCAGGGCGGTTATTGTCTGGGATGTTTTACCGGCGAGTATCCTATGCCGGTTCAGAGTAATTAACGGGTATTTCCAGCCTGTCTTTTAGAGTATATGGTTTACCGTATACCTTAATTTCCTTTTCAGCGCCATTCAATAAAACAATAGTTACCCGGCTTTTTTCTATTTTAAGCTGTATGCGGCTGCCCCGGTAATTAATTCTAAAACAAAGGCTCTCCCATTTTTGGGGAATCCAGGGGGCCAATGAAATGCCGTCTTCCTTAATTCTAAGACCCGCAAACCCATATACAATCGCCATCCAGGCGCCGCCCATATTGGCGGTATGGATGCCGTCTTTGGTATTATTGTGAAGATCATAAAGATCCAACATGGCGGAATTTCCAAAATATTTGTATGCCTTTTCGTAAAGCTTTAATTTGGAAGCAACAATGCTGAAAATACAGGCGGAAAGGGAAGAATCGTGGGTGGTAATTCCTTCATAATATAAAAAGGAATTCCTGATGGTTTCTTCACTCTGGGCATCTTCAAAAATAAAATGGGCAAGCACTGTGTCCGCCTGCTTGCAAACCTGATAACGGTAAAGGTGGAGAGGGTGATAATGAAGCAGCAGGGGGAACTTTTCTTTTGGCGTTGCGGATAAATCCCATTTTTTCTTTGAAAGAAATGAATCATCCTGCGGGTTAAGTTTTTGATTTTCATCGTAGGGCAGGTATACTGCCTTTTCGGCCCGGGAAAATTCCTCTAGTTCCTCCGGGCAAAGTTTGATGCGCTCTGCGAGCGCTTCAATGTCGCCGGAATCTTTTAAAAGAGAATAAAAACGGACAGCCCAGTATAAACTGAATTTTGCCGAAAGATTGGTATAGTAATTATTATTTACCATGCAGGTATATTCATCCGGGCCTGTTACGCAATGAATACAAAATTGCCCCTTATACCAGGTACCGGCATCGATCCAAAGCCGGGCAATTTCAAAAATCATTTCTGCGCCTTTTTCCACAATAAAACCATAGTCCCCGGAAGCAAAATAATAAGAGACTATTGACCAGGCAATATCGCCCGAAATATGGTATTGGGCCGAACCGGCGGGAAAAAAGCCGGAGCTTTCTTTTCCCATAATGGTACGCCAGGAAAAAAGAGCGCCCTGTTTATGCCCCAAAAGGCGGGCGTTTTTTCTTGCTTCATCAAGAATGGAATAACGGAACGAAACAAGGTTTTTTGAAATTTCCGGAACAGTCAAATTAAAAAACGGCTCTATGTACATTTCCGTATCCCAAAAATAATGCCCTTCGTAGCCTTCGCCGCTTAAGCCTTTTGCGCCAACGCTGCTTTTGCTTTCTTTTCCCGCCGATTGCAACAACTGGTACATATTGTAATTAAGCGCCATGTTAAGTCTTTCATTGCCTTCTATTTTTAAAAACGCGTTGTCCCAGAATTTGTCAAGATATTCTTTTTGTTCCCGGTATATTTCCAAAGGCCCGGTCGCTACGGCCTTTGCCAGTTCCTCACTGGCGGACTTTTCGCAGTCGGCATAACGCAGGCTGTCGGTAAACACTGAATATTTGCAGAACCCGGCTTTTTCGCCTTCCTTTATGCCGATTTTAATTTCTGTCCAGGCGCTTTCTTTTTCCGCAAACGAGTTACATTCAAAATGGCCGCCGGACATTATAACATGATCAACCCCCGTACAAAGCTTTAAACCGGATTTGGATGTTGAGCTTGTTATAAAAGAAGCGGTCTCTTCAACGTGTACTTTACCGGGTATTATATACCTTGCGCTTTCCGCCGCCAGCCTTGGGTCATCAGGATTGGCATGGTTCATTACCGCCCCCAGATGAACCGAAACAAAATACAGATTATCAGAAAAATTTAAGGCTTTAACCGAGTAATCAATCAAAAAAAGGGGAAGCCGTACAAAAGATGTAAGGCGCCGTATAATAATTTCCACCTCTTTCCCCATTGGCGAACGCCAGACAATATAACGCTCGGTAAAGCCGCAATCCATATCCAGGGTTCTTTTGGCGCTTATAATGCTGCCTTTCCAGAGATTAAATTGCTCGTCCCCCAAAAAAAGCTTGACGCCCTGAGTATCGGCAACATTAAGCATGGTTTGTTTTTCGTTGGCCAAACCATAAAAATTTTCGGCTTGTTTCATTTCCGCAAAATCATAAAAGGCGTTTATATAACTCCCCCTGACCGTGTTATATCCCGACGGGTACGCTTCTTCAAAATTATTCCTAATGCCGATATATCCGTTTGCGTTATGGAAAATTGTTTCATTTACAACAAGGTCTTTGTTGTTCAAAGACAAATAATTAATGCTGTATTTCATAATAATTACTTAACCGCTCCGGCGGCCACTCCCTTAATAATGTATTTTTGCGACACAAGATAAAAAACCATAACAGGAATGATCGTAAGCATAAGGCCTGCCATAGCCATATTCCACTGAATGGTAAATTCGCCAAAAAAAGACGCTGTAGAAAGCGGGATAGTTCTGTTTGCCTTGCTGGTTAACACAAGGGACGGAAGAAGGTAATCGTTCCAGATCCAGATTACATCCAGTACCATAACCGTAACAGAAACAGGCTTAAGCATGGGAAACACAATGTGCCAGAATACCCCCCAGCAGGAACAACCGTCTATAACAGCGGCTTCCTCAAGGGAAACCGGTACGGATTTTATAAATCCATGGTAAAGAAAAACCGCCATGCTTGCGCCAAAGCCAATGTTCATATAAACAAGGCCCCCCAATGCATCTATCATGGGGATGCCCAGAATGTCCCTTATTCCTCCCATAACCTGCATTAAAGGCATCATAAGGGTCTGAAAGGGTATCAGCATGGTGGTTACAAAAACCATAAATATAATTTTGCTTAAGATATTGTTCCGCCTTACAAGCATCCAGGCGCACATGGAAGTCAAAATAACAATAAAACAAATGGAAATAAAAGTAACAAAAAATGAATTACCAAGGGCATTAAGAAAATCCATTCTGCCCATAGCGGTTTTGTAATATTGAAAACTTAAAGTTTTTGGCAGGGATAAAATGTTTTCGTAAAGTTCCGCGCGGTTTTTGAATGAATTGACCAAAACAATATACCCCGGAAAAAGATACACAAGGCAAAAACCAAAAAGCAAAACATTCAGGGCCGCGCTTCCGCCGGCCTTTAACGCGGTTTTGTCTGTCATTTTATTTCTACCTCACGCTTTTTGGTAATGCTTACCTGAACCGCGCTAACCAGGGCTATAATGACAAAAAAGACAATGGCTTTTGCCTGGCCATAACCATAATTGTTCAGAAAAAATATTTCGTGATAAATGTTCATAGCAAAAAGCTCTGTGGAATTATAGGGCCCCCCGCCCGTCAGGGACAGGTTTACATCGAATATTTTAAAGCAGGATGAAAGCGAAAGAAAAAGACAAATTGTAAAGGCCTGCATAATAAGGGGAAAACGGATTTTTAGCAGTGTTGCCCAAAAGCCCGCGCCGTCTATATGGGCGGCTTCAATTACTTCTTCGGGTATGGATTGAATACCGGTGATATAAATTATCATGATATAACCCGCCATCTGCCAGGTAGTAACGACAGAAAGGGCGGCCAGCGCCGCCCCGGGATGCAGGAGCCAGTTAAAAAATATCAGGCTAAGGCCTGTTGTTTCGCCTATGGCTTTAAAAGCATCGCCAAGTATAAACTTCCAGATATATCCCAAAATCAGGCCGCCTATCATGTACGGGGCAAAAAGCATGGTTCTGGCTATGTTGCGGATTTTAAGTTTTGCGGTAACAACAAGGGCAAAGGCAAGGCCCAAAATATTTATAAAAACAATTGAAAAAAGGGTAAAGAGGACGGTATATCCCAGGGAGACGAGAAATCGGTCGTCGCCCGCCATCCTGGAAAAATTAGACAAACCCGCCCAAATCTTGGGATTTAGCGGCAGGCCGTCCCAGATGAAAAACGCGTAACCTATGCCGATTATAAACGGAAGAACCACAACCGTTATGAATATGAATAACAGCGGAGCCGTAAACAATACATACCAGCCGGAACTTCGCAGCGCTTTCATACGCCCCCCTACCCTGGCTTCTTATTTACGTTTGTTTGCGTCCGCCCAGGCTTTATCCAAAGCGGCAAGGAATTCTTCCGCTTTCATGCCGGAAGAAAAAAACTGCTGCGCCACAGGCGCTAAATGTACCTCGATAATGCCCGCGGGCCAAAAATTAAACGCCCAGGGGATAATTTTTCCCGAAGCGGTAAAGCGCGAAACATCCAAAGCCAACGGATCAAGTTTGGCCGAAGAAGCGCCCTTTACCACAGGGATAAACTGAAATTCATCATAAAGGAATTTTTTGCCCGTCTCGCTGGAATAAAGCCATTCAATAAAATCTTTGGCTAACTTTTTCTTTGAGCCGGAAGTCTGTGAATTAACGCACCACCAGGAAGGAACGCCGACCGCAAGCTTGTCATTACCAAAAAGGGGAAAAGGCATAAACGCCATTTGGAACTTTATGTTATAATCGCTGAACATAGGGAAACACCAGTTCCCCTGATGAATAGCCGCGGTTTTTCCGGTGGCAAAATCGCCGCACTGCCGGTCATAGTTAACTTCCAGCGGGTTATAGGAATTATCCCGGATTGCGATCATAAAACGGGCAAACTCTTTAAATTCCGCGGTGTCCGCCATTTTTACCTCGCCTTTATTCAGCTTGTCCAAAAAGCCCGGTACATCTTTCTGTATCGCAAAAGGCGTATTCAATATGTGGCCGATAAGAAAGTACGCCTCCTGCGAAAGCCCCAGGCCGTTAACGCCTTTTGCTTTCATATTTTTCATCGCGGCGGCAAAAGAGTTATAGTCCGTTATTTTTGAGGGATCAATCAGGCTTTTGTTATATATAAAGCCAAAGGCTTCAACAGTATACGGAATGCCGACGATTTTTCCGCCGCTCTTTCCCAGCAGATCCGGCGAAATATCGGAAGCAACGGAAAGATCCCCAATATCTTCAAGGTAATTCGCCATCTGGGAAATTTCCGCATCCGTGCGCAAATTAAAAAGATCCGGCCCCTGGTTATTCGCGAGGCGGTTACGAAGCTGAAGAAAATAATCATCGCCTGTGGTACTCCATACTTCCACTTCCACACCTGTTTCGGCTTTGTACGCTTTGGCGGCCTCTTCAAGCCGGGCGGTAATTTCTACTTTTGACTGGAAAATAATAAGCTTGTTTTCGGTTTTGGCGGCAGCCTGCTGGCCCCCTCCCCCGGCAAATGCCGTTGCCAAAAAGAATACGCCTAAACCCAACGCCAATACAGTTCTTAAAACTTTTTTCATATAATCTCCTCCGGAAAATTTTGTCATTCTTAATTATTAAGTTATAAATTTAGGCGTGTCAAAAGGATCCGGGGCTTTTATAGAGAATTAATACTAAAGTGAAGAAGAAAAGACATAAAAGTGTAGTTTAATAATACGTAATCCGGTAATCGCCCTGAATTGAAAATCCAAGGCGGCGGTAAACTGCCCTGGCCGGGGGATTGCTTTTTTTTACAAAGAGGGTAACTCCCCTGCCTTCGTCTACCAGACCTTTAACAAAAACAGCGGCCATCCGTCCGGCTATGCCCATACCGCGATATTCCGGGCGGACATACACGCCGCCTATCTGGTACCGGCTGAATGAAGAAGCGCTGGTATTAATCTTGCCCACAATCCGCCCATTAAGGCATGACAGAAGCATTCGTTCATTATTAAAAATATGCCCCAGATTAGCCCTGGAAACCGCGGGATTAAAAACCGCCTTTCCGGGCAGCACTTCTTCCTGTTCGTACGCCGACTGCAAAGTAAAAAGCTCGTCCAAATCTTTTTTTTCCGGCCGCCGTATAACAAGACCGGAAGGCCCCAGGCGGAAGCATTGCGCGTCAGGCTGGCCGTCCAACCCCATAAGATCGTAGTCGATACGCTCGGAAACAGAATAGCCGCATTTTACCAAAATGCTTTCGAGGATTGCATCATCTCCCTTTGTGCCCTGGACCGCGTAAATCAACGGCCTTGAAAGAAAACTGCGCAAAAAGCGGGGCGCGGGAATATGACGCTTCCCGTCAAGCACCGGAAGCAGAGACCGGCGGCTGTAAAGCAAAAGGGACTCGATTTCTCCCGCGGAATTGCGGATAACCCAGGTTTTGTCCCTGGCGCCCCGCACAGAGCCGCCTCTCATTTGCAGAAAGCGGGAGCAGGCCGCCACACATTCCGGTTCCCGCCGGGCAAGGAATTTCGCAACCGCCTCATATTCCCCGGAACGGACAAGCTCCCAGCGGGGAGCGGCCTTCATTGTCCTATCCCCGGCGGAAGCCCCGGCGGCGCCGGATCCCCGGGGAAGGGGATTTTCCCTTCAGCCTTAATCCGCCCCAGCATAGCGGAAAAACCCGCAATAAAAGAATCCGGCGAATACGAGTACACCGCAATGGCGGCATCAGCCCAAAGGGCACCCTCCAGATAAATGGGACTTAACACGGAAAAGACAATAATCCGCTTCCCTAACTCTTTAAGGGCCGAAAGCGGTTTTAATCCGTCTTCCCCGGAGAGACAAAAAATGACGGTATCTGAATTGCGGGCATAATATAAAAATTCGGGCGACGCCTGGGAAGAATACCAAAAAGAAACCGCGCCCGGGTACGCTTTCTTCCCCACGCTAAAAAAATCCGGATACTGCCCCGCAAGCAAAACCCTGCCCGCCTTTTCGCGATCCAGCGGCAATACACCGCCGTCTTTTACTATCGTTACGCTATGGGCAGCCAAATCCAAAAAGAAAGCGGAACTCTCGGGGCTGGCAAGGCCCTCTTCAACTTTTTTTAAATCGGGGATATAGGGCGTCTTGTTTTCGCCCCGTAAATACTCCAGTTTAACTTCAATAATTCTGCGGGCCGCATCCCGCACCCGGCCCCTAAAAACAGCATCGTCCTTCATGGATTCCAAAAGAAAAGTCCAAACCGGGTCATAAAGGCTTGGGGTCTTTGAAAGCATGATAACGTCATTCCCCGCCAAAAGCGCCTGTTTTGCGGCCCGCGAAAGGCTGCCCGCAAAAACCGTCGCGCCGTTCATCATTAAGTCGTCGGTAATTATAAGGCCTTTATAGCCAATCTTCTCCCTAAGCACATCTTTTAAAAACCAGGATGAAAGGGAGGCCGGCGCCTCACCCGCTTTGGTATTGGGAAACGCGAGGTGGCCCGTCATAATCGCCGCAAGGCCTTCCCTGGCAAGGAGCCGGTACGGCACAAGCTCCCTGTCCCATATTGTTTCAAAAGTCGCGTCAATCCTGGGAAGGACGCCGTGAGAATCCAGACTGGTGTCCCCATGGCCGGGAAAATGCTTGGCAGTGGCAATGACGCCCTGGGCGGCCAACCCCTTAACAAACGCCGCCCCCAAAATACCCGCCTGTACCGGATCATTCCCAAAAGAGCGGGACCCGATAAGCACAGAGTCGCGGTTGGTATACAGATCCACCGCCGGGGCGAAATTCATATTCACCCCCAAAAGGGAAAGCTCGGCGCCTATATAATAACCCGACCAGTATGCGTCCACGGGCCGGCCCGAAGCCCCTATCGCCATATTGCCCGGAGTTTCGCTGGTTGAACCCTTTACATGGCGCACCATGCCGCCTTCCTGATCCGTCGCCACAAAAAGGGGGATGCCAAAGCCGGACTCAAGCGCGGCTTTTTGCAGGCTGCCCACTGTGGCGGCAAGCCTTTTGGTATCCCCGGTATTCCAGCCAAAGATTTTAACCCCCCCGATATTCCTGTCCCGGATCCAGTTTAAAATTAAGGGAGAAGGCTCCGCCCCCACCCAGCCAAGCATAAAGCACTGGGCCAGGGCCTGTTCGTCGCTCATGCTGTCTGCAAGGCGGCGCGCCAAAGGAGCCGGATCCCCGGGGCTGTCAAACTCCAGCGCGCATAACAAGGCGGATACAAAACCAAAGAAGAGTAAAAGCGCGGGCGCCTTTTTAAAAACCATACCCCATAATAAATTCCGGCGGGCCGTTTTGCAATACCGGTCTTCCGCCATGCCTAAATGCAATAAACGCTGTAAATAGTCCTGCGTCCACGGGCGGGGACAATCACCTACGCAAAAACTATGGAGGAGTCCGCTTACGAGCCCCGCCCTTATGTTCCTTTTATTTCCTTACCGGGGCTTTCTCTGCTCATGGGCAATA
>JAIRLQ010000089.1 GCA_031259345.1 Treponema sp. | reverse complement strand
GAATCCCCTGAAAGAAACGGTTGTCGTGCAGCTTGTGGAGAATCACCGGGAAGATTATATACTGGTTATTGGCCAGTACATCAGCCAGCTTGAGTCCCTGGCGCGGCTGCTCAAGGCGCCGCTTATTACCGGGAAGACGCCCAACGCCGAGCGCGAGCGGATCTACGGCGAGTTCAGGCGGGGGAAGCTGCCGGTGATCGTGGTTTCCAAAGTCGCGAATTTTGCCATTGATCTGCCGGACGCCTCTATGGCCATTCAGGTATCCGGCTCCTTCGGTTCCCGGCAGGAGGAAGCCCAGCGGCTGGGACGGATTCTGCGGCCGAAGCCCGCGGCAGACGGCGGCCCCGGGAGGAATTCCTGGTTTTACACGCTGGTGTCCCGTTTTACGGTTGAGGAGGATTTCGCGGCAAACCGGCAGAAATTCCTCGCCGAGCAGGGTTACAAGTACACGATCCAGCACTGGACCGGGGAAGAACTAAGGGGGCCGCATGAATAAGACCGGCGCGCAGCACTGGCGGTTCAGGTCCCAGGATGAATGGAAGGCCAGTATTCTTACCCTGCCGGATAATGCCTGCTTCGACCTTTTGCGAAGTGTTTTTGGAAATATCAAAACCCCGTTCAATAAGCATAGCCTTATGGATAACCTGACGGCGTTTCTGTCGCGGAAGGAAATTCAGGACACAATTGCCGCGTACATCAACGGGGATGATCACCGGATCATTGCCGCCATTGCGCTGCTTGGCGAACCGGTTCCGGCGGAGCTTGAGGGTTTTTTTGCCGGGGAGTATTCCTGTGTGGAGCTTCACGGTATGCTCCTCAATCTGGAAGAACGGCTTATCGTGTACCGGTTCCGTGAAGAGGGAAATTACCGCATCAGCCTGAATCCGCTTTTGGAGCCGGTGCTGTCCCCGTTCGTAACCGACAGATACGTCCTGTTCCCGTCGTTCCCGGACGGCGAAGATCCGGGGCAAACGGCCCGGCATCCGCTTGACGACAGGATCCTCGCCGCGCTTATCGCCTTTGTCGCCGCCCGGGGGGAGGCCCAGCGGGAATTTTTCAAGTCCGGCGGGGGAATACGGAAAAAAGTAATTGACGACGGCCGGCAGATCTTTCCGGACCTGGATATCGAGGTTCTTGTCGACGGGCTGCGGTGCATCGGCCTTTTTGGGGCCGATAGCGCCCGCCCTGTGCCGGAAAAACGGAGGCTGGCGTTTTTCGGGAAGCTGAGTTTCGGGGAACGCCTGGAATACCTTGCCGCGGGTATTTACGCCAACCCCAAAAACGGAGAGGCCGCCTCTCAAAGCGCCGAAACCGGTAACTGGTATTTCCACCGGGGGCGGATTCAGAGTCTTGCCCGGTTTATCCACCGCTTCATGGGATTCCTGGAACAGGGCAGGCTTTATCCCCGGCAGACCCTGTTCAGGCTTGCCGAAGTTCTGGAACGGAACAGCGGCGGCATTATTCGGGACGAGGCCAAGCCGCTTCCGCCTGAATTGGCCGCCGGGGAAACCGAGCGGTTCCTTGCAGCCGTGGAAGCGGCGGGCCTGCTCCGGGCCGTTCCGGAAAGTCCCGGCGGGGCCGTGTATGCGCCCTGGGATCTGAGGCGCGAAACCCCGGATGAAACCGTTCCCCGGGGCGCTTCTACCCCTCCGGAAAGCCCGGCGATCGCCATGGACACGCCTTTTTCCTGCATCCTTTACCCGGAGATCGGCTTTTCCGCCGCGGCAACCCTGGCCTCTTTCTGCGAATGCCGGGAGACAGGCGCCACGGTACGTTTCGAGCTTACCCGTGAGTCGGTGGTCCGCGGCTTTAATCTGGGGATCACGGCCGAAGACATGACGGGCATTCTGGAACAGCTTTCACGCAACACGCCGGAACAGAATCTTCGCTGGACAATAAAAGACTGGGAAAACCGCTACTCCGCGGTATCGCTGTTTCAGGGCACGGTATTGACGCTGTCGGAGGACAGGCGCTACCTTGCCGAGACAGGGATGCTGGCGTCGCTTATTTGCCGGACTCTGGCCCCGGGCGTATATCTCCTGGCCGTTACCGGCAAGGATGAGGCGGTCCGGATTCTGCAAAAAGCCGGGGTGGATATTATCGCCCAGCCGCCCTCTGTTTCCCCGGCAGGGGACGGTGAAAGTTCGGTTACCCGCTCGCCCTATCCGTCTACCGGCGTTTCCGGTCCGGGCGCTGCCGCCTCTTTTTCCGCCTCGCGGGAGATTTCGGCGGCAGATCCTATTGATCGGGAAAAAGCAACGGAAAAGCAAAAGGAAAGATTCCGCGAGGCGCTACGGAAAAGCGGGCTGCCCAAACCGGATCAGGACGAGCTTGCCGCCCGGATCGAGCGGCGGCAAATTGTAAGCGAATCCCAGCTTACGGGCGGCTCAACGCGGCACGAAAAGCTCGAAGCGCGGAACCTGGATTATGTGGGAAAGACCGTAGTCGCCAGGCAGGCCATCGCTTCCGGATCTTTGGTAGAAGTACTGCTTCCTTCCGCGGACGGCGGAGAAAGCCGGATTCTGGGTACGCCCCTGGCGCTGGAAAAATCCGGCGGAGAGACCGTTCTTGTGCTGCGGCCGCTTGAGCGGAGCGGCGGGGAAAAGCCTGAAGCGGAACTGAGGATTCCCCTGGGAAAGATAGGCCTTTTACGGTGGATAAAACAGTCGATATTTACGCAATGAAACGCGCGGGAAGAATTTGGTAACTATTCAGTTGAAAACTGAACCCCCGGCGCTAAAATCCCCTCACAGAAAAAGCCGCCATGGGGCCAAGGCATCGGCGTTTACTTTTTTACCTGAGGCTGTTCCAAAACTTCCCGTTAAAGAAACCTCTTGCCTTACGCGATATTGGGTAGATCTCTCCCATGGCCGTCCCTATACGTCCTTGCGTCATGAGGCCCGAGGCGCTACGGGGCTGTCTGTAATGTTGTTCCAGCGGGTTTTAGGGCCGGTTTTCACCGGTTAGCCGGGGGGTGACGCGGAACGGAAGGGGATTTTAGGCGAGAACCGGGTTTCCGCCGCCTTTCCCGCCCTCCGGGGGCTGACCCCATGCGGCCGTACCCGTCTCCGGGCCGCCGGTATCCGCGTTTCTCCCGCCGCCTCCACCGCACCCCAGCACACCTCCTCCGCCCACTCCGGCGGCTCCCCCGCCACAACCCGTGACCAATACCTGTCCCCCCAGATATGCCCCGTCCTTCCCGCCCATACGTTGAACCGCGCCGCGAACGTCTGTTTCATCCACTTCAAAAAAAGTCAACCGTGTCATTTTGATACATTTCCCGCCTAAATTCCAGCCTTTATAGGCAAAAAGAGGCCCCTATATGACCAAAGTAAGGACGGATAAACCGAATTTTGACACTTCCATTGACACATTTTTAGAAGAAAATAAAACTAAAAAAAAGAGTTTGTATATTATTGAAAGGAGAGAAACCATGAATGATATACAAACCTTAACCGCCAAAGAACTTATGAAGGCCCTGAAAATAAGCGAACCGACTTTACACCTGCTTGTAAGGAATAAGGAAATACCCCATTTCTATATTGGCAAAAGGATTTTAAGGTTTAACAAAAAACTGATTATTGCATGGATGGAAAACAAGGGGGCGGTATCATGACTTCTTTTAAGGCATTTGTTGAACAGGAAAAAACCCTGAAAAATGACGATATTCTTATAGATGAACTGGGGGCTTTTTTTGAAAGGAAATTCCCCGCTTTTTTAGACAGTCTCAGGCGTTTTGACGCAAAAGTCCTTTCTGAAAATGAGCCACATAAAATAAAAGACTTTTACCTGTCAAAACAGAACTCTAAAAAAATGGGTTTTGTTTATGTGGTACGTTACCGTGACAGTGAAGGGAATCTAATCCCTAGCCACTGGAGTACAAAAACAAATGACTATTTTATAGCTGAAAAGTTTGCTCTTGAAAATCGGGAAACACTTTTGAAAGATTATTACAGTCACCATGAGGGGGATAATCTTTACAAAATCATGTCTGATTATTATAAACTGGGGGGGAGTGAAGCTTATAATCTGGACGTGACACGGGGGGATCGGAGGGCAATCACTGAACCCACTAGAAGTAAGTATTACAACTTTATCAATAAGGTGTTTATCCCTTTCATGAAAGAAAAACAGAAAAAGTATTCTTTGAAAGAAATAAACGCTACTGATATAACAGACTTGCAAAATGAGCTATTAAAAGAGGGTAAGAAAGGGCAGACAATCAACAACTTTCTTAATGGGGTAAAGCCTATTTTTGAACACCTGTTTAGGAAAAACAAAATACAAAATAATCCCTTTATGATTAAAATATCCTTAAAAAGGGAATCAGAAGAAACAGGGGTCTATGAGCGATCGGAATTGAAAGGGATTTTCTCTAAGGACTGGAATGACAGTATTTCCTATATGCTTGACTTAATCATTTACTTTTGCGGCCTGCGGAATGAAGAAACGGCCAGCTTGAAAGTTAATGATATTGTGAAAAGTTTCAACAATGTGGAATATGACAACTACTTTTTGCGTGTGTGTGAAAACATTGACGGTAAGACTGTTAATGCCAAAAGAGTAGTTCCCCTGCATCCCTTTGTATATCAGAAATTAACTGAATATATAAGGGAAACCAATAAAAAGGAAAACGACTACATTTTTGATCTTAGCATAAATGTGGATTTTACTAAGGCCAATGTTTTTCTGGGTAACTTATTAGGGTATAGCGAAGGGGAACTGGAAGAAAAGAATATCCGTTACTATTCTGGACGGCACTTTTGGAAAACCATGTTAAACAACGGGGGTCTGGGGGAAGACCTGGAGGAATACTTTATGGGTCATAAAGTTTCCAGTGACGTTAAAAAGCTGTACAATCATAAAAATAAAATTGGCAAGGAAAATCTAGTCAAGAAAATCAAACTTATGTTTGACATTATTGATGAAACACTTTTCTAGTTTTTAGAAAGTTGAAAAACAAGGCCCCTAGAAATAGGGGCTTTTTTATTTCCCCCAGAAACGCCGTAGATGGCCGTAGCGGGGTTTTAAGTTATATAATAGGGTGTTTATATGATTTAGGCGGGAAAACCGCTCTGGGGGGCCTTCTCGTTCAAATTTAAGGGAGTTATTCACTATTGACAAAGGATATTTTAAGGTATATCATTTACATTATATTATTATTTGGAGGCCCAAAATGGGAAAGTATACCGAGTTAAAAGAAATTCAATCACAAATTAATGAGCTTGAAAAAAAGA
Source organism: Treponema sp. (assembly GCA_031259345.1). GTDB lineage: Bacteria > Spirochaetota > Spirochaetia > Treponematales > Breznakiellaceae > JAIRLQ01. The sequence continues at coordinate 345 of JAIRLQ010000089.1, read as the reverse complement.
GAGCATCTATCAGAGAAGAAATATTAAAAGCCTATATTGAGCAGGGAAATGAGGTTGTCCTATCATGGATTATGGGGTTAAAGAAAAATACTATTGAAGAAAAAGAGTTAAAAGCCTATGTTAAGCAGAAAAAAAAAGATGTTATTCCCCAATGGGTTTCAAAGTTATTTGTAATGGCTGAAGTGAGAGAGGGGGATATAAAAAAATACAATGTGGATAAAAGCTATCTGAAGTTGTTTTTTATGAATGACTATTATTCACTAAACGCCCCCCTAAAAAAATATACCGTTTTTGTCCCTAAAGAACACATTGAAACCCTTACCTTTACCGATACCGATTTTGCTG
>JAIRLQ010000080.1 GCA_031259345.1 Treponema sp. | reverse complement strand
GGGAGCTTTTGCGGATCCAAATCGGGTAAATTCCGCTTCCTGCTTCCGGCCTTTCCTGGAAAAGTTGTCCTGCCAGGAATTACGGCCGGAGGCGGCTGTTTCATCACCGGCGCGGTCCCGGTGTTTAAAGGATTTCCGCCGGTTATTTCCGCTTCTTGCGCTGCCACTCATGATACGAACCTCCATGGGGCAATTCCAGGATTTCGTTGCTCAAAACCTGGGCAATACGTTGAATCGCCTCGCTTAAATAATCCTCATTATCTATCTTTTGCTTCAAAATTGCAATTCTGGGAGAGACCGATTGGGCATTATTTTTTCGCATTTCCCCGATTGCCTGGGGCATAACAATCATAGACTCTCCATAGAAGGATTCTCTGTAAAAGCTGCCCGGAGATGGATTATTTTCCCCGAATCCGCCGTCGCGGCGGGGTTGATAAAAACAACGTCGAATCTAACAGCCATACTATTATATTCTCGATGAACGGAGAGGAAATACTTAGCTGTTTCTATGATACGGCGTTGTTTTTGAGAGTTTATACTATAAGAAAGGCTGTCAAAAGTGTAGACAGACCAGGTTTTCACCTCGATAAAGACGATGGTCTGGCCGTCCAGGGCGACAAGATCGATTTCACCGCGTTGGGAACGGATATTTCGGGCTATGATCTTGAGCCCGGAAGCCTCAAGATACACCGCAGCCCGGGATTCTCCCTCTCGTCCGGCGGAAACACGCCGTATTCCTAAATGGTTCAACCGTGTTTGGCTATTTCTTTGGGATCCAGTGCGCATAAAATAAATACATCTTTTTCCTGAAGCAAATCGTACACTTTACCCTCTCCGGGCCGAAAAGTCCGGTCATTTTCATCAATAAGGACTTCCATTTTCGGCCGCAACGGTGAGTTCGCCTCAACCGAAAGCACCCGGCATATAGCGTTGTTGTTCAACTTGACAAAAGAACCGATGGGGTATATGCCCATAGTCCGGATAAAGGCCTTGATTACTTCCGGATCAAAGCGGCGGCCGTTATCGGCGTACAGGGCCTTGACCGCCTGCGAACCCTCCATAGGTGTGCGGTACGGCTTTTCGCTGACCATGGCTTCAAAGGCATCGGCCACCGCCACAATACGCGCGCGAAGGTCAATGTTCGCCCCGGCGAGCCTTCTGGGATAACCGTTACCGTCCCAGCGTTCATGGTGCTGGTAGGCGACAACCCCCGCGTCGTCGGGGAGGCCCAGTTCCTTGCATATTATCCTGTAAGAAGCCAGCGGATGGGCCTGGATAAGCTGCAATTCCCCGGCGGAAAGTTCCCCCTCCCGCTCCAGTACGTTTTTCGGCAGCTTGAGCATACCAATATCGTGGAGCAAAGAACCGCTAATCACCTGTAGTATCTTGTGGGGGGCCAGCTTGAGCGCCATTGCGATACGGGCCGACAAAATAGCGGTATTTATCGAACTTTTTGCCAATGGATACCCCTCTACCTCACCGCCCAGGATAAAGCCGATGATCCGGCCTTTCTGCTCCCGTACCGCGGCAAGCAGCCTGTTGGCGATGATGTCAATGGACCGAAGGGGAATGTCTTTTTTCTTGCTATAGGCGTCAAATATCTTGTTCAGTTCTTCGATCAGCTTAAGATAGGTCAGGTAATCTTCCTGATTCTCCTGTACTTCCCTAAGCGACAAAATACTGATGGTCTTTTTCCTAATCAGCGCGGCATTGCCGGTATTCGCGGTTTTGTACATAGCCTGGGATATGGGTTTGCCTTCGCCGGTGACGTTCACGCCAACCATGGAAAGATTATCGTTCTCGTCGGGGATAACGATATCGCCGTCAGTCGCCACGGTCTCAATGCCCCAGGAGATGAGCTGCTGGATGTCCTTTTTCCGCACCGCGATATTGGCAGGTACCAGAAGATTAATGTCGTCAATATAAACGGGTTCGGTAAAGATTAAACCAGGACGCAGGGAACTAACTGCAATCGTCTTCATTTTTTTCCCTTTCTAAAATAAAAGCCAAAATCCGGGCAACCGCTTCCCAGCATTGGGATGGGATAAATTCCCCCGGTTTCACTCCGGTATCCAATAAAAAAGCCAGTGCGGGGTCTTCTACTATCACCACTCCCGCTTTCCGGGCCGTCTCGATGATCCGCTCCGCTTCCCGGCCTCGCCCGGAAGCCACAACCTTGGGGATTCCTTCCCCCGGATCATAGGATATGGCGGAGGCAAGCTTCCCCTGATTCCGCAGCTTAAGCCTCCTCTTCCACCGGGGAGAAGCTGCCGGTATCCGCAAAAAACAGCGGCCCGGTGAAAAAAGCGTCCCCATCCCGAATTTCCGGGATTGTGGGCATTTCACCGCTTTCCAGAGTTACCGCCCCCCCAAAGTCTCCCAAAACTTCCTGTATCTCTTCTTCCGTTCTCCGTTGTACCGCCTCTCCATAGGGAGGTGACACCAAAACCCTCGTCCTGGCGCCGGGTCCGCCCGGGTTTTTTATACTGAAAACCCAGCGTCTTTTCCCTCCCACAGCATTGACGGTAATTCCC
>JAIRLQ010000035.1 GCA_031259345.1 Treponema sp. | reverse complement strand
TCATAGGCGTAATGCTTTTTATAGTAATCCTTGATCTCGCTTTCGATGGAATAGGTAAAAATGTCCGGATGGTTTTTCTGGGCAAGCCATTTTAACATCAGCGGGGTGTCCCCGGATGGAGGGAACCAGCGGTAAATGCCCAGGGGAACCTTGTGCACCCGCTTATTCTGAACGGCTTTTAACGAGCTAAAGTCCTTGTCTATGGCGTTATTTTGATAGATGTCATCAGGCTGAAGGGGCGTGAAGTTGGTGATGTAGATAATATCGGGGTCCCATGCGTATAACTGCTCCATGTTTACCACTTTTCGTCCTTGGAACGCCTTGGATGCCGGATCATCGGCTCCGCTGTTCTTGAGCCAATACTCGCTGAAAAAGTTTCCCCCCGCGATTTCAAGGTTATTGCCGCTGGTGGAAAAAATAAAAACCGCCTGCGGATTGGGCGATGCGGATTGGGCTAACGTTTCGGCTATCATTTTTTTGGCGGCGTTCCCTTCCTCAATAATAGCGTCCATTCGGGCTTTGTCGCCGCCGGTAAAGGCCAATACCTCAAACCAGCCCCGGAGCGTTTCGATGGAATCGCCGCCTGCGGCACTGGCCGCCCTGATTCCCAGCGCGGTAATGCCCGCAGTCTCGTAGGGAACCAGGGCCCCCTCAAGGTCGGCAAAAGCAAATACCAAATCGGGTTTCAGATTCATGATCTCTTCAATGTTGGGCGTATCACCGTTAAAAATGCTGGTGGATGCCTTGGCTATGTCCGGGGCCATAATGTTCAGCATGGAATTGACTGCGGCGCTTTTGGATGCCGGATGCATGGCCACCACTTCCGACATATCGGAACGAACCCCCACAAAGTAGGTTGACGGGAAAGGCAGAATCCGGTCGGTGATTACCCGCTCAGGCTTCGCCGGGACTTCTACCTGCCGGCCTATCATGTCGGTAGCGAACACCGTTCCGGTGGCTGCCGTTTCAGTAGATACCGCCTCTTGCGCTGCGGGAACCGGGCTTGTTTTCGCGCCGCGATTGCAGTCGAAAAGGATCATCCCCGTGAGGATCACGACAAAAAAACAACAACGTTTCATAAAACACTCCTTCATCAATTAAGATGATAATAAAAATGATATAAACATAATTCCGAAAACAAAAGTTTCCGGATAATTTCCTAAAAACAGCAAAACGCGGTGCGCTTTGCAAAATTTGTCCGGCATTCAGCCGTACCGTCCGGCGAGTCGCGGCGTGTTTGCGCGGGCAATCTCCGTAGGAACCACCGCATGGATGGCCCGTACCGCCGATGTCATCGTAACAATTTCCGATAACACGCCAAAATACTCCACCATATTTTTTTCCGTTATCGCCGCTTGGGTGTCGTCATAGAGCCACTTTTCCTTACCCAAAAGAAGCGCCTTGTCCGCCACCCGCAGGGCGTGGGTTGGGAAATGGGTGTTCAACACAATCGTCAGGTGTTCTTCATCTTTAAGCTGTTGAACCGTGTCCAGCACTTTGAGCTGATTTTTCATGTCCAGGTTTGACTCAGGTTCATCCATGATAAGGAGGGAAGGTTTTTTTACCAGGGCGCGGGCGATAAGGGTCATCTGTAATTCCCCGCTTGAGAGATCGGCGCACGAGTGTTCTGCCAGGTGTTCAATCCCCAAACGGGCCATCACTTCTTCCGCAGCCCGGACATCTTCCTTTTTTGGCAGTCGGCCTATGCCGATATAGGGGCAGCGGCCCATTAATATCAACGTTAAGACGGAATAACCGAAAACCACGGTTCTTGCCTGGGGGACATAACTTACGGTACGCCAAAACAGGGAATCGGAGATGTTGCGGCTGTCGACCCCGTTTATGAAGACGGCCCCGGTTTTGCATTTTAAGAAACGCATCAGGCAACGGAGAAAAGTGGTTTTCCCCACCCCGTTGGGGCCAAGAATCGCCAGAGTGTTGTTTTGTTCCAGTTCCAGCGAAATATCCGTAAACAATACCCTCTTCGGATCATAATAAAAAGAGATGTTTTCAGTTCTAATCATTCCAGCTTCCTCCCGTCCTGCGGAGCAGTATGCCAAAAAAAGGGGCGCCGATAATCGCCGTCAAAATAGACAGGGGTATCTCTGCCTGAGAAACACAGCGGGCGGCGGTATCCATCAACACGACGAAAGCCCCGCCAAGAAAAACGCAGGCCGGGATAACCTCGCGATTATCGTTTCCCACCAGCATACGGGCAAAATGGGGAACCGCGAGGCCCACAAAACTGATAATGCCACATATCGACACCGTAACTGCCGCAATCACCGTGGTTACGACAATGATGATACGGCGGAGGCGTTTCAGGTTAAGTCCCAGAGAGACGGCCTCATCTTCCCGCAGGGAAACGATGTTAAGCTGCCAGCGCAGCGCCCAGAGAACCGCGATTCCGGCAAGAATGGCCGGCCCCCCGGTAAAAATATCCTTGAGGGTTGCTGACGCAAGGCTTCCCATAAGCCAGTAGGTGATGGCGGGCAGTTTTTCCTCCGGGTCCGCCACATATTTTACCAGCGAGGTCAAAGCCTCAAACACGGCGGCCACGATGATCCCCGAAAGTACCAGCGTTAAAATACCGGTGCGGCCACGGCGAGTGCCCATGTAATAAGCGATACCCATACCGGCAAATCCAAACAGGACGGCGGTTCCCTGAATCATCCAAAAGCGGCCGGACAGCAAAATCCCCAGTGCCGCGCCGAACCCCGCGCTGGCGGAAACCCCCAAGATGTGGGAACTCACCAGCGGGTTTCCGAACAGGGCCTGTAAACTTACCCCCGCGGCTGAAAGTCCCGCTCCCACGATAAAGGCCATAATGACACGGGGAAGACGGATGCCAAACACCACGCCGGCAGCCATCTTGTCTTCCGCCGGAATCCCGAAAAAGAGACGGAACACGTCGTCTATGCGTATCCGGTAGCGGCCCATGCATAAGGACAGTACGACCGCGCCTATCCCCATGAGTACAAACAAACCTTGAAGCGTCATCCTTTTTCTATCCCCGGTCATTATCTTTTCCATCCTATTGTTAGTATGAGCTAACAGAAAAATCATACAAGCAAAAAAAATTTGTGTCAATAGGCTTGTTTGCAGGGACTAACTATATCTAACGTGAGGTGAGACAGAAGAATAGGGTCCACGAATAAACGCCCATTTTCACGAATTAGAGGCTGTCCAAAACTTGAAGTTTTGGAGTAGCCTTACATAAAAATGAGGGTACATTCGCGTCGCCATATGGCGCAATCTGCGGTTCCTTTTGGTCAGTGGTTATTAAATCAGCGTTTCCTTGGCAGAAGCGCTCTATTCTCTCAGCCTCAGTTGGCCCGCTCGTAAATAAGCTTCAAACGGACAGGATACTCTTCCGCGACAGACCGTAAGCCCTCCAGCAGAAAATCCTGCATAGCGGAAAGACAGGATTCTCCCTCGCGCTTACAGGCTATGTCA
>JAIRLQ010000005.1 GCA_031259345.1 Treponema sp. | reverse complement strand
TACAATCCGGTAAGATTTATTCTAGCAGGTAAAATTTGAATCTGTCAAACTTTTTTTTAAAAAATCGTAACTATTCAGTTCAGAGGTAACCATTCAGTTCAGTCGCCTGCGGGACACCTAGTAGGTTGATTATGCTAAAAGTATGGCTAAGAAGATAACCACGACGAACCTTCGGTTCGACCACCCGAACAGCACGAACTTTTGCTTCGGCAATCCGGTTTTTACGTGAATTCCTTTTTTGTTCGGGTGAAGTAAGGAAAATAAGGATGAATTCGCGGTGTTATCATTGTTTCCCGCTCTGTTCCGTTCGTGTCTGTTCGTGTCTGTTCGTGGTAAATTTCTTCTTCCTTCGCGGTAAATGTAAAATTGCCGTCGATGTTTCCGTGCATCTTCATTTTTTTGCCCCGATGCTGTATAATTACCGTAACCTAATTACGGAGGAAAATGATGAATAGACTGTCGGCGGGAATTATCGCGTTATTACTGGCGGCGGTGACCCTTACGGGCTGCGGCCCAAACGGCAATTCAGCGGATTATGATGTGGAAAACATCGAAGTGCTGGCGGACAGCCCATTAAAGGGCAAAACCCTTTATTTTTTGGGATCTTCCGTTACGATTGGCTATGCGAGCCAGGGGGTGGCGTTTCCCCACTATATTGCCAAACGCGATCAATGCGCCGTCGTGGTAGAAGCTGTTACCGGCACGACCCTGATGGATAAGAATGAAAAATCCTATGTCCACCGGATGGAATTCGGTTCAAAGTTTGACAAAAACGCCGAGGTGGATCTGTTTATCTGCCAGCTTTCCACCAACGATACGAGTGGCGGTACGGTAGATATGCTTAATTTGGGGGACATTGTGGGACCCACCGGCAATTTAAGCGCCTACGATAAGACAACGATAACCGGCGCCATGGAGTACATCATAACCTATGCCCAACAGACCTGGGGCTGTCCCGTACTTTTTTATTCATGCTCCAGGCGCAATGATGAGCGGTACGGTAAAATGGTTGACCGCTTAAATGAGCTGGCAAAGATATGGGACATCCGGGTATTGGACCTGTGGAACGACGCGGAGTTTAACAATATCACCGCGGCGCAGCGGAAATTATGGATGAAGGACGAAACCCACCCCACAAAGGCGGGCTATATGGAATGGTGGACGCCTGCCGTTGAAAAATTCCTTTACGCTTCTATCAGATAAACGGGGAATGCCTGAAGGCAAATCCGCCTGACGACCCAGGCGGATTCCTCCTGCTGTCCGCAACAGGCTGTTATTTAGCCTCGGCCTGGGCGGCGGCGGCGGCTTTCATCGCCTGAGCCGTCAGCCATTGGATTAACAGCTTCTGAATCAGTATACATCCGGCCAGGAATATCCCGCCGCCGATAAGAAACACCAGGACATTGTTGCCGATTTCCCGCGTATAAAGCGCCAGGCCGTCCGGGGTATAGTAGAACTTCCCGATGGAGATCGATCCCGCGATTAGATACGTAAAGGCCGCATTGTTGAAAATGAGGGGACAGACGGTTCCGCCCATGATGATCAGCGCCAATATGACAAAGATTACCGGAATAAAAGCGTGCCCAAATTCCAGCAAGCCCGGTTCACCCCTGAATACCGCGCTTTGTCCCATTAATTGCCAGGTTGCCCAGAAAAGTAGCAGGCACATCAAAAACCCGAACAACCCGCCGCAGAGGATCTCGGGGATCTTCTTGGGATTGTTGCCCATGATGAAGTACAGTATCGTTACGAAGAACATGGGCCATGTAGGGGTTGAAAATGAATTGTAAACATTTGGGAAGAATTTGCCGCTGGCGGTCAATATCTTGTCAAATGCGGGAAAAATGAACGAGACACAGGAGAAATTGACGATAAATACCCATAAAAATACGGCTCCCGTTACCAGCACCGTACCCTTATCCGGTTTTTTGAAATAATCGTTTGTTTCAATCTTCATTTGATCCTCCATATAATATATGCTTTTCGGATCAATAATCGGCCGCGATTATTGAATGTACATTTTTATGTACTATCCGACGCTTTCCATTTTACCAGCCAAATTTCATTCTTGTCAAATGGTTTTTGTATTTTCGGGCGCAATATTTTTTGCCGCAGTTACGAAAGGGGAAATCCGGCGCTTGAACCGGGAGGCGGAAGCCATAACGCATAATGGACAATCCATTCTTTTTTTTATATGATTATTTCGATGTAATTATTCAGTCGTAGCGCGTAAAGCCCTCCCGGGCTAAAAGCCCCTTGATTCCGCCGATTGCGGCAACGAAGTTGCCGACGCTTTCTTTCGCGGGCGGCTGAATGGTTACATTTCAATTTATATGAAGGTATCGCTTCGGGGATGAATCTTTTGCATGAGGGGCTTTCTCAATAATTACAAGAAATCCTATCTGATCAGCACCTATATCGCCCGGGATCTCATCGGTTTTTCCACCGGAGACCGGCTGCCGACGATTCAGGAATTCACCCAAAAGCACGCTTCCTCCCGGGGGATCGTGCAAAAGGCCCTGGAAGGGTTACAGGACAGCGGGGCCATTACCCTGGAAAAACGGGGGAAAATGGGAACCCACATCGGCGCGATAAACCAGGCGGCCCTTTTCCGGCTGGGAGAGCTTGAGCATATTTCCGCCACTATGCCCCCGGCGGTTACCGGCGACCTTGCCGGCCTTGCCACGGGAATTTGCGATGTCATGAAGGACTGCCCCGTACCCTTCAACTTTGCCTTTATTCACGGCGCGGACAAGCGGGGGGCCGCCCTTTCCCGGATGGTCTACGATTTTGCCGTTACTTCCCAGTCCGCAGCGGTCCTGATCGCCGCCAA
>JAIRLQ010000439.1 GCA_031259345.1 Treponema sp. | reverse complement strand
GAAACATAATCCTCCGGGCTTTTGTATTCCAGGATATTGACCTGTTTAAAAACCCGGGCGATGTTCTTTTCGATGACCAAATCCGGGGCTTTTTTGACGATGACCAGGTCGATTTCCAGGGGTTCGGCAGTAAGCTGGTATTCGCTGGTAAACTCAAGGGCGTCTTTGTACTGTTCCAGTTCCAGTTTAAGGGCCTGGACAAAGGCGGGGTGCCACGGGATGTGGGACGATGAAAGGTCTGTCAGCTGTTGCTGTTGCTGTTCCAGGTGGAGCCTCCTTCCAGGAGGGTAGAGGAAAAAACGGATTATGGCAAGGTGAAATGCTTACATTCACCCCTTAAAATAGTACAGGCTATCAGTTAGCCCGGCTTACGTTTATTATGGATGCTTTCCCAAAACTTTAGTTTTTGGGAAAGCATCTTTAGATTTAGAGGAAAAAGCGGGCTTTTAACCCAGCCGCCGCGGCGGCTGGCCCGGCCTATTTTGCCTTTGAGGGATCAAACTGATTCACCATAAGCGCCGGCTGATGAGTGGCATCCAGGGTGTCCCGCCAAAGGTTGCCTTCGGGGTCAACGTGGTTTCGGGATTGAATTACCGCCTTAATGGGAATATGCACAAAATGGCCGTTTACCATGCCGATAATAAGCTTTGTCTTCCCGGCCATGGCGGCGTGAACGGCCGCGTTCCCCAGGCGTTCGCAATAAATTGAGTCCGATGTGTTGGCTGGTGATGAGCGGATAATATAGCTGGGATCAATGTACTTTAGATTGATTTCAATTTTCTTTTCATCAAAATACTTGATGATCCGATCCCGCAGATAGGTGCCTACGTCAGCCATTTTAAGGTTGCCTCCGGCATCATACTTTTTCTCCTGCAAAAGCTGTTCCTGCATAGCCCCTTCGGCTACCACAATAAGGGCATGGTGGCGGCTCACAATGCGTTTTTCCAGATGGGTAAGGAAACCGTTATAACCTTCAAGGTTAAAAGGCACTTCGGGGATAAGCACAAAGTTTACTTCGTGGCTGGCAAGGGCGGTACAGGCGGCGATAAAGCCCGATTCCCGGCCCATCACCTTTACCAGGCCTATGCCGTTAATCGCCGAGCTCGCTTCCATGTGGGCCGCGGAGACAACTTCCACCGCCCGATCCACGGCCGTGTTAAACCCGAAGGACCGGTCAATAATGTCAAAGTCGTTATCAACGGTTTTGGGAATACCTACCAGGGCGATCTTAAGACGGCGCTTTTCGATCTCTTCGGAAATATCCAAAGAGCCGTGCTGGGTGCCGTCGCCGCCGATGGTAAAGAGCATGTTAAGGTTAAGCTGTTCCATGGCGTCTACGATCTTGCCTACTTCACGGCCGCCGCCCCGGGCGCTTCCCAAAAAGGTACCGCCGATTTTATGAATATCGTCCACAATGTCCGGATCAATCTGCATAACGCCGTACTGATAGTCGGGCAAAAAGCCCTTGTAGCCGTACTGAATGCCCGAAATGCGCTTTACCCCATAGCGGTACCACAGGCAGCGCACTATAGCCCGAATAACGTCATTAATGCCGGGGCAGAGCCCGCCGCAGCTTACAATGCCCGCATGCACATGGGCAGGGGTAAAATAAATCATTTCCCGGGGGCCGGCACATTCCATCACATGGCTTCGTTTTAAGGGCGCTTGTACCCCAAGTTTAATTCCCTGGGTTTTGTACTGGATATACTGGTCGTCGGTAACATAATTGGCGATCAGATCCCCCTCGGTCGTGGACATAGCAATGGGCGATTTGATACTACGCTTGCCAAGTTCATCAATCGAAAAGTCTATTGTTTCGGCCATAAAAATCTCCTTTTTATAACTATAGTATTTAAAAGCTCAATTTTCAATGGACTTGTTCAAAAACTTTATTGGTCCTTTGGGGTTGTCCGAAAACTTAAGTTTTTAAATAACTCTAGTATACCAAGCGCTTTTTACGCCGGAGCCGTAAAAGGGACGGAGGCTGTTATGCTTAAACTTTTTTGGAAGAAATTGACTCTGTTCAAAGCCAACCGGGTTTTGAAACAGGCCCAACTCAGTATTTTTTTAATTCTGGGCGCCGGTTTTTGTTATTCGGGCTGTACGGTTACAACCGGAACCAGGGCCGGCGCGGGCGAAAAACCGGGTTTTTTTACCGCGGCAGTCTGGAATGTTCAGACTTTGTTCGACGGGGAGGGCACGGGAAATGAATACACAGAGTACCGTTCTTCCGCAGGCTGGAATCATGAAAAATATGAAGCCCGGCTGCTTTCCATTTCCCGGGCCATTGGCGGAATGACCGAAAAAGGCGGGCCGGATTTAATTGGCATTATTGAAGTTGAAAATTCAAAAATCCTTAAAAACCTGGCGGAAGGCCCGCTTGCCAAAAGCGGATATTCCTATACTTTTTTTGGCGCTCTGCCCGGTTCGTCTCTGGGGCTTGGCGTATTAAGCCGTTATCCATTTATAGAGGCCCGGCTTCATTCTTTGACAGATGGGAAAACAACCATCCCCAGGCCGGTACTGGAGGTTAAGATTGAGGCCGAAGGCAGGCCGCTGATCTTTTTTATCTGCCACTGGAAGTCCAAACTTGGCGGGGACGATCTTACGGAACGTGTACGCCGCTCTTCTGCCAAAGTGTTACAGCGCAGGCTGCGGGAACTGCAAGAAGAAGAGCCGGGAACGCCTGCGATAATTATGGGGGATTTAAACGAAAACTACGATGAGTTTTACAGACAGGGCGGCGCCGTTATCAGCGCGCTGCTGCCGGATGATCCTACCGCGGCCGCCCTTGCTTCGGCCTTGTCGATCGGGGACTGCCTTATCGTAAGCGGCGAAAAGCCGCCCGCGGCGCGGTATTTTAATGATTCCCAGGCCGCCTTCTACTCGCCCTGGGGCAAGGAACTGCAAACCGGTTCGTATTGGTACAATAATTCCTGGGAAACCATCGACCATTTTTTACTTGGCCCGGAACTTTTTAACGGAACGGACTGGGAATTTGAAGGATGCGAAGTACTTGCGTCTCCGCCTTTCACCGGCCCCCAGGGTTATCCCCAGCCTTACATGCCCCGAAACGGTGGCGGCTTAAGCGACCATTTGCCCCTGCTTTTAACGCTTAAGCGGCATTAGAACAGATCTTGTGAACCGCAACTTCGTGATTTATCAAAAAAAGCTCTTTCTCTTTTGGGATGCCGTCATCGGTAAATACCGTGTCTACCTCCTTCGAATCGATAAGGCCGACAACTCCATGGTTGTTAAATTTTACCGACTCCGTAAGGACGATAATTTGTGAAACCTGTTCCGCCAAAGTTTGTACGGTCTGGGCCCTGTGGTGATCTTTACCGGTAAAGCCCAGCTTTTCGTTAAAACCGTCTACGCCGATAAAGAGCTTACTGGAAAAAAAGATTTCCGCGCACTTACGGGTAATCGAACCAACCAGCACCTGGGAATCGCTCTGATAATAGCCCCCCAAAAGAATCAGCTTCCCAAAGGGCACATGCCTGATATGGTTAGCGATAAATACGGAATTGGTTACTATGGTTACATCCCGTTTTTTTGTGGCAAGTTCTTCAGCCAAAAGGGCGCAGCAGGAGCCGGACTCGATCATCACCGTCTCGCCATCTTCCACCATTTGGGCGGCTGCCTGGGCTATGCGCCGTTTAATGCTATAATGGAGGGCAAGCCTTCTCCCCACATCATCCACATTATCCAGTGTCGCAAAACCATGCTCCCGCCGTATCAGCCCCCGATTTTCCAGGATATCCAGATCCTTCCGCACCGTAACCTGTGAAACCGCAAGCATGGCCGAAAGGGTCGAAACCTCAATACGGCGCTGCTTTGCCAACACATCCAAAATTTTACAACGTCTCTCTGTCATTTTAAACCTCTTTGTATTAGTAAAATAATCATATATATAAAATACAAATATTATTATAATAGTCAAGTAAAATTCTTCAAAAGAAGCAGTTTTTTTTAGTTTTTGATCTTTTTGATTTAATATTTACTTATCATTTGTAAAGCTATAATGGGTTTACTCACTGTAAAGAATACCACAAATCCGGAGCCATTCCCAAAACCCGGTTAGTTTTGAGAAAGCTTTTCTGTTATACTCTTTAATATGGATAATGTAATTGATTTATTAAAACAGTCAGGCGCACTGCTTGAAGGGCATTTTCTTCTTTCGTCGGGGCGGCACGCGGACAGGTATTTCCAGTGTGCCCGTCTTTTGCAGTATCCGGATCGGGCGGCGGCGGTTCTTTCCGGTGTAGCCGCCAGGCTTAAAACCGGCATGGAAGCAGGGGAAATTAAAATCGACGCTATTGTGGGTCCCGCTATGGGGGGTATTATCGTAGCGTATGAGCTGGGACGTCAGTTGGGCCTGCCCGCGTTTTTTACCGAGCGCGATGAAAGCGGCGCCATGACTTTAAGGCGGGGTTTTGAAGTTAAAAAGGGCGATCATATTTTGATAGCCGAAGATGTAGTTACCACAGGTAAGTCTTCACTCGAAAGCGCCGGGGTGCTTGAAAAAGCAGGAGCGGAAATTACCGCCCTGGCCTGTGTTGTTGACCGCCGCGAAGAGGGGGTTCCGCTTTTGTGGCCCCTTTACGCCGCCGTCAAAGTTCAAGTGGCAAATTGGGAAGCGGGGGACTGCGAACTTTGCAAAAAAGGCATCCCCGCTCTAAAACCGGGTTCGCGCAAAATATAGTGCCTCCGTATCGCGCCGCTTTATATTTTTTGTTATAAATACCATCAAACTATAGGCATTCTTTTTTGATTTCGTTATACTTCCTAAATGAATTTTTTGGAAATTGAATCCCGAAGCCATTCGGGAGAGGTTTTGGATAAAGAATCCTGGGATTTGGATCGTGTTGCGGTTAAAACATCCGAAATCGTAAAGAAGTATAATTTAAGCTGGGACAAAAATCAGATATGCTTCCCTGATAATGATGATGTACTGCGGCGTTATTTTGCGGCAGCCAGGGAGCTGTTATCTCAATCCGGTATTTACAATATTTCTACCGGGAAAATTATCCGTCTTTCGGAAGCGGAGATTGATGAGGCGGCTTCCAATCAAAGACAGTCCCTGACTATGGGGCAGGGCGCCGATGCATTTACCCTTTATGCGCGGCAGGCGGAAGATCCCCGAAAGCCCGGCGCCTTTGGCGGCAATCCCGGGTGCCCAACCCCGGAACGGCTGTACTACGCCTGTGTCCGCAGTTGGGCCCAGGAAAAAGCGCTTGACTTTTTAACCTGCGGCTCTTTGGTTGATGTAGACGGCTACCCGGTGCGCCTTGGCGAAGCTTCCGAAGCCCTGGCTGTCAGGCGGGAATTGACTTACCTGAACCGGGCGGCTGCCGACGCGGGAAGGCCGGGTCTTGGCCGCCTCGCCGCCGAAAGCGCAGTTTCCGAAGTAGGCGATATGTCGGCTTTTGCCGAAGGTTTTATCCACGCCGGCGATTCCCACCTTGTGGCGTTAAACAACGAACTTATTATCAACCGCGATAATCTGGTCCGCGCCGTTGCGTCCGCCCAAACCGGCGTCGCCAATGCCAGCCTTGCCTGCGTCATGGTAGAAGGCCTTGCGGGCGGGGCCCCCGGCGCCGCCGTTGTCATGATAGCAAGCATGCTGGCGGCAAATATACTATGCCGGGCAGATTATCACCTTTGCCACCCTATACATTTGCGCCACATCGCTACTTCCACCCGGGAATGTATGTGGCTCGAAGGTCTTGTGTGCCGCGCCTTTGCCCTGTGCGCGCCGGCAATTATTGTCTGCGACATTTACCCCAAGGCGGGGGCCCTTACAAAAGAACTCCTGTGGGAGACCGCCGCTAATGCCCTGGCCATTACGGTTTCGGGCGGCCATCTGGAAGGGGTGGGAAGCTGCAACGGCCTTAAACCCCACGGCACGGGCCTCGAAGCCCGGCTTATGGGCGAGGTGGGGCGCGCCGCAAGCCGCCAGGGCATCAGCCTTCAAAAGGCCAACGAGATGATCCTTTCCATGCTTGAAAAATACGAGTATATTTTTGACAGGCCCGGCGGCTACGAAGGCGTCCCCTTTGACCAGGCTTACGATGCAGCTTCGGTTCAGCCCAAGGCCGAATGGTTTAACATGTACCAAGAAGTCCGCGACGGCCTTGGCCGCCTGGGGCTTTCAATATAAATGGTCAATTGTCTATCCATAAAGCCGGTTACTTTATGGACAGACTCTAATTAACAAGGAGGAAACATGAGCGGGAAATCAGGTAGCGGGACAATTCCGGTTTTTAGATCCGGGGACATTGGGGGGCTTGCCTACGGCATAGCCAACAACATTGTCAATTTCATCATTGTAATTGCGACTTTAAACGGGCTGGGCTGGTCCAACGATCTTATCTTTTACCGGGTAATTCCCGGTATGGCATTGGGCCTGATGGTGTCGGGGCTTTATTACGCATGGATGGCCTACAAGCTTGCAAAAAAAGAAGGCCGGAGCGATATAACAGCCCTGCCTTCGGGGGTGTCTACCCCGGCGATGTTCGTGTACCTTTTCGGCATAGTAACACCGCTCCATTATGCCCTGGAAGATCCCGAGCTTGCATGGCAGGCTTCGGTCGCCGCCTGTTTTATCGGCGGTTTTATTGAATTCCTTGGCGGCTTTATCGGCCCCTGGCTCAAGAAAAACCTCCCCAGGGCGGCCATGTTGGGAACCATTGCCGGAATCGGCTTTATCTGGATGGCAACCCAGGGCTTCTTCGATGTATACGGCGATCCCATCCTCGGCCTCCCAATTATGGTGCTTGCGGTTATGGGACTTTTCGGCGGTTTCCTTTTCCCCAAAAAGATTTCTCCTTTTGTCGTAGCCATTGTGGGCGGTATCATTTACGC
>JAIRLQ010000390.1 GCA_031259345.1 Treponema sp. | reverse complement strand
TTTTGCGCACCGTTTTGGTACAAAACGGGAGCAAATGCAAGGTCTGTCCATAAAGTAACCGACTTTATGGACAGACACTATCTAAAGGAATAACTATGGAAAACGCGCATCGTAGATGGTTTGGGGAAAAACGGGGCCGGCTTGCGGTAAAGGCCTTTCACAACAAGGGATGGATTGCCTATTACGCCGAAAGCCTGGAGGAGGCGAAAAAAATCCTCTTTGAAACCTGCCTCCCCAAGGGGGTCTCCGTGGGATTGGGGGGAAGCGAAACCCTGGCCGCCATGGATATCCTCCCGGTTTTGCGGAGCGGCGAATACCGGTTATATGACCGTTATAACTGCGCGGATCATTTTGAAGTCTGCCGGGAGAGCCTTCTGGCGGATTATTTCATCACCGGGGCCAACGCCCTCACCATGGAGGGGGTGATGGTAAATATCGACTGTTCCGGGAGCCGGACGGCCGCCATGGCCTACGGGCCCCGGAACATCATTGCCGCGGCGGGGGTGAACAAACTGACGGACACCCTGGATGAGGCCATAGCCCGGGTTCACCGCATCGCCCCCATGAACTGTAAACGGAACGGCCACAAAACCCCCTGCGCTGAAACCGGGGTCTGTACGGATTGTAACATCCCCGACCGTATGTGCAACCACCTGCTGATAACCCTGAACGCCAAAAAATTCGCCGGTAAATACACCCTCATCATCATCAATGATGAAATCGGGTTTTAGGGAACCGCTGTAAGTTCCGAATCACCGGAGGCTCATTCAGACACAGTCCTTTAGAAGTGTATTTCCGGCCGGCCGTTTTTTTCCAAAATCCTGGCGGAAAAACCGGCATTTACAATGGTGGTATAGTCATGCCCGGCATCTGACGGCCAGCAGGCGCCAACCGTAAGTTCCGAATCACCGGAGTTTATTAAGCGGTGGGCGATATTACCCGGAATATAGTGAAGTGAACCCGGGATTATCTCTTCCGCCCAAACAGTGCGTTTTTCATCCATAAATAATAAAACGCCATGACCGGTAATACCCCAGTAATACTCCGCCGTGTCTCTTCGGGCATGAAAATGTCCTTTCGTCATAAAATACTCATGGCCGACCCTGCCGGGATATACATGGCTGACTCCAAAATATAAACCTCCGGGAATATCCTTTACCGCCTCATGGACTTCTACCTTATACACCAGGGTATCAGGCGGCATACGTTCATAGGCGTCTTTATCCGTGAATATTCCTTCCATGTCTTTCAGACGGCGCTCCGAGCGGCTTATCTTATCGCCTTTCAAGACGCCGGTGTCCCCGTCAAAAAAAGTTTTTGCTTTGATAATTTCCATGCGTTTTCTCCGTAATAAAAATCAGGGAATAAACCCTTTCCATTGTTCTTCTTTAATTACCGGGTCACTTATAAACTGCATTATTTCAAAATCCTGTTCGAACTGGGTATAAATTGGTATCCCGTCTTTAATACCGAAAGAGTCATATTTTTCCGGGCTTTTTTTTATCAACTTGCCCTCCTGATACCGTGGATTTTTAAACCATACAATATGTCCGTTCCTCCAAACCGGATACCACGCCAATCCATGATGTGCCCTCACCTGTTCATATTCAAAGCCGTATTCCCGGTCACACCAGGCTCCAAAAACAAGAGCCCTTTGCGGATCGGCGCTAATCGTACAATGGGCCCAGCCGGGGGGAACCAATACTAATTCTCCCGGTTCCGCGGTTACCGCAAAGCACCGGCCCGGATCATCATCCGCGTTTTCCTGCATATAGATGATTGCCCTGCCGCTCCAAATTTCATATAATTCCGGCGGCGGCCAGCCGCTATGTTTTGACACCCTGTGTATATGCCCCTGGCTGCGGACCGGTTCTTCTCCCAGTTTTCCCGCCGCATAGGCAACAACCCCATAAAGCAGCATCTTTTCCTGTAATATCTGCCTGTGCTGTATTTTTCCTACATCCATTGCAATGGCATAAACCGGATCCGGGCCTTTACATTCCGGATCCAAAAGACTTTTGCGAATTGCCTCAAGGCTTCTCAATTCAGGCGTCGGACCAAAGGTATCATCGCCGTACCGAAACCCCATGACCTCCTTCATAACGGTAATTCCAAATCCGGGATCAAACTGATTTTCAGACAAATATATGTCTTTCATAAATTCATTCTCCTCTCTGCATTCAAAATTACTTGCGGCTGTCGGTATGTTGATCTTCGTTTTTTAGTTTCTTACATAGGCTTTTATCACGGCAATCTCTTTCCCAATTGAGCGGCCATTCGGTCTGATGACATAAGCCCCAACAGCGGCGGGAACAATAAAAGTTTCCGCGTAATGAACAACAAAGGGCTCAAAAGCGCCGGTAGGACTTTCCACCACCGCTTCTTCGCCTTCTACCAGATTCAACATATTAAAATTACCGTCAGTATTCCAGTTAACCTGCCCGGTGATCCAGCAGCGGCGGGTTTCGATAAATTCACGCTCATGAAGGCCGGTCCGTTCCTCCCTCCACCCGTCTCCCTGATCGGTAAGTTCCGCCTTGGGCAAAAGATTCTTTTTTACCCATTCGGAAGTACGGTCCCATTGAATTACCTGTTCTCCGTGGGCAATATGTAACGGGCGGGGCTTGCCATCTAATCCCAGACGATCCCAATCCCAGAGTTTAAATGTAAAAATATATGGAGTAGCGCTTATCTCTAAAACCATCGTATTGCGGCCGGAGCAATGAATAGTTCCTCCGGGAATCAGAAAATGATCATGCTTTTTAGCGGGAAAACGGTTTACATATTTTTCCACGGGAAACGCGGCTTCGCCGTCCTGGGCTCTGTTTAGAT
>JAIRLQ010000356.1 GCA_031259345.1 Treponema sp. | reverse complement strand
TTAGGGATTCTGATTACATCCGTTTGGTTGTCATAAAAATTGGGGGATTTTAGGATACATATTTGAGGAGCGTCTCTGATGATAAGAATCAAAAAATTATTGGTTTTTCTGCTTATAGTTTTATCGCTGGGTATGGGGTTTGTCGCATGTTCTAACGATTCACCGGAGGAGGATACCAGGTATCCTCCCTATGGTATAGCTCCCGATTACTATACAGGGACGGTGGAATCCGATACCAAGATCGGGATGCACATGGAAGGGCAATGCAGCGTTAAGATTTCCCTTACTCTGGTTGGCGGGTATATCACTGAAGTCAGTTTTTTGGAGGCCACGGGTCATTCTGAAACTCTTGGAAAGAGATTGGTAATAGAGAAGGCCCCGGCTGAAATCGTAGCAAAAAATTCGGTGGAAATTGACGCTGTTTCCAGTGCAACGGTATCCAGAAATCTAGTTGTAAGCGCGGGAAAAGCTGCCCTGGCTAAAATTCCTGGTTATGTTCCCTAGAAGGGCGGTGTTTTATATTTTTTCTTTGGCGCTTCGCGCATAAATATGCAATTTATTGCATATTTACCCCTTACAGACTCTAAGGGGTAAAATATTATTTTTTGGAGGAAAAAATTGGCTAATAAAAAAAGAACGGAAGGAATTGAGTCCGGGCCCGGGTTATCCAGGCGTGATTTCCTGAAAGGCGCTGCGATTGGTGCAGCGGGTGTTGCGGTAGTTGGCGCCCTTAGTGCGTGTGAGAATCCCACAGCCGAGACCGAATATGTCTACAAGGATCTGGATGCGGAGGGATCGCAAAAAGAGTGGGCCTTTGAGAAAACCCCAGCCCCCATAACCGATATTGCGGGAGAAGAAACTTATGATATCGTTGTTGTGGGTTCCGGGATGGCCGGTCTTACCACTGCATTGGCTGCAACGGAGGAGAATTCGGCTCTTAAGATTCTTTTAATCACCGGCGCCGGACCGAATCCTGATGGAAGCAATCCCCACGGCGCTGTTTCTCGAGGCGGTTCAAATTCTGCCACCTGGAGTACGGTCATGGAAGCAAAGAAAGATTCCCTGGGTTATTCCCAGGATGCGTGGATAAGCTATCTTAATCGCGAAAAACTTGCCGCTTCGTACCGGGTTGACCAACGCAAGTGGTCCAAATTCTACAACGAATCGGAGGAGGCGATGGACTGGCTCATTAACCTGGTGTCAAATCCTCCCTATGATGTCCTTACAACGCTGGAAGTTGATAATTACGATCCCATATTGCAGTCACAGACAGTAGCCCATGCGTTTATGGCCCCTGGTACCGATGAGGCGACTGCGTTTATGGTCAGTACCGGTCAACAGAATACCGTAGAAGCTCTGGCGAAAGAACTGGTGGATGTACATAAAGTTCCTATTAAAACGCTGACCGCCGCCAGGCGGCTGGTACGCGGCGGAGTTGAAAGCGGTAAAACCGGCAATGTTGAAGCCGTGATTGCCGAAGATCTCCAGACAGGAAAATTCTATAAATTTAAGGCCACGAAAGGGGTAGTACTGGCAACCGGTGATTTTTCGGCTGACCCGGACATGATGGCCAAGTATTGTCCCTGGGTTCTGGATATTATTGATTTTAGTAAACATCCCAGCCTTTCGGAAAATGGCGGCGATGGTAATATTTACAATACCGCGTTCTCTACCGGCAGCGGCCTCTACAAGGGCGATGGTCAAAAAATGGGACTCTGGGCCGGCGCTGCATGGCAGAATGCATATCCCGCTGCCCCTATGATTCAGGGTTCCATAGGTTTTTTTGGGAGTAACGGCAGCTATCAGCCCTTGGGTTTCCATCAAGGACTGGTAGTTAATAAGAATGGCGAGCGTTATTACAATGAAGACATTTCTTTACCCTATGCCGCGACCCTTCTTCTTAACCAGCCGGGCAGGATAGCTTATGGTATCTGGAATGAAGATTGGTACGATACCGTGATAGCGGCCGGCCGTAATTTTTATAGTTTCGGATCATCCTTCTTTAATCTTCCCCCGGCAAAGGAGATAGTCATTGGGGGATGGGATGCGGATACCAGCATTAAGGCTAATAACCTTCAGGATCTTTGTGCAGATTCAAGGGTTGGTCTCTCTTATGATAAAGTCCTTGAAACGGTGAATCAGTATAATAAGATGGTCGCCGCCGGAAAGGATACGGATTTTGGCAAAGATTCTGTTCTGCTTTGTAAAGTTGATCCCAACAAGAAAATTTTTGCCGCAATAAATCAACCCTTGTTCATGACGGTAATGGGCGGTCTTAGGACTGATGACCATATGCGGGTCTGCGATGCAAACGATCAGCCTATCCCCGGCCTCTTCAATGTCGGCCAGATGGTTGGCGATGTATACGCTAATACCTATAACTTCGCCGTTCCGGGGCATTGCTATGGCGGTAACTGTCTCACATTCGGCCGCAGGCTTGGCATTGAACTGGCTAAAAATATTGTGTAAACCAGATGTCCAGTGTTTCAAAACAATCCCGAGGTATTTGTTTCGGGGTTGGATAGTTTTGTAGTCGGCGGGGTAGTCTCGCCGGCATATTTTTAAACGGAATTTTCATAAAACGCCTGCGTTTTGTGGATCACCACCATTTTTTCAAGCGAGGAGTATGTTCTTATGGTTAAAAAACTGACTGGATTATTATTCTGCGCGGGCTTGATTCTAATCCTGGGCTTTGCGCTCGCGGGATGTTCTAACGAATCCGAAACCACGCCGGAATTAATCAGGGGACAGGCTACCGCTACGGCGAGGGGCCTCAATCCGTTATCGGTAACGGTGGTCATAGATATGGATACCGGGCTTATCACCGATGTGCGTTTCGTCCATGAGGAATCAATAGGCTATGGCGCTGCGGTTATCTCCGGCAATGCTACTCACCCCTCGGCGAAGGACCTCATAATACAATACCAGGACTTTGATCATTTGGTAGACGTGGTGGCAAGCGCTACCCTGACCCGTGAAGGAATCAAAGCAGCCGGAGAAAAGGCGCTTGCAAAAATTAAAGCCGGTGATTTTGACAAAAAATGATGCAGTAACCTGTCAGGTTATAACGATATTTTTGGAGGCACTATATGAGTGAAGAGACTAAAAAATCCAAAGAAGAAGCTCAATTTTCCGAAGGCAAGTTTTCTTCGGGATTGTCCAGGCGGGACTTCCTAAAAGGTGCGGCGACCGGAGTCGTGGGCGTCACCATTGCAGGGGCAATAAGCGCCTGCGAGAATCCGGTAGAATACAGGGATTTAAACGATCCCCTGACGGCGGGCAGCAGCGAGAACAAATGGAAATTTGAAATACCTCCTTCCGCTGTTTCCGATTCCCTCATTGACGAGGCCCATACCGTCACTGCCGATATCGTAGTGATTGGTTCCGGTATATCAGGACTCTGTACCGCGGTTGCCGCCGCGGAAGAAGGGAAGGATGTCAGGCTGTTCAGTGCCGGAAAGGCGCCTGTATCCCGGGGTGGCTCCAATTTTGCGATTGGGTCCACCTATCAGAGCAAATTGCTGAAGAGGTACAATGCCAGAAATGAGGCAGCGGACAAGGATTATCCGATTCCCGTTACCGCCAATGATATCGTTGAACATATACAGGCAGAACAGCTTGCGGGTTTGTATGCCATGGATAAAATCAAATGGTCCCGGTGGTTCAAGTGGTCGGGCAAATCCATGGACTGGATGATCAACAAAATGTATAACAGCTCTAAACAGTTGCGGGTATGTATTGAACCGCCCTACCCCGATTCCGACGGTACGCTGGCCGTCCCCCCTTCCACCCATAACTTCTACAATAGTACCGACAGCGTAGGGGGACAACCTTTCCTTTCCGGCGCGCCCCTCTGTGCTTCCGCATACGCCGAGCATCTTGAGAAGACAAGCGGGAACCCAATCAAATATTTAACCAAGGCGCTCTATCTGATTCGCGGGACAGAAAACAAGCCCGATGGCAAAGAAGGCAAAGTTACTGCGGTTATCGCTGAGGAACTCGACGATGGGTACAACGGCAAAGGGATATATTGGAAATATGTCGCCAAGGAAGCCATAGTGCTGGCCACCGGCGATTTTTCCCGGGACAGGGACATGATGGCCCGCTATTCGCCCTATGCGTATGAGCTTTTTAAAGATCAAATCGTTTTTGATGAACCTGGTTACGATATGCAGCTTGATTTCTTTAACGGTTTTAACGGCCTCATGGACGGACAAGGCCAGAAAATGGGCCTCTGGGTAGGCGCGGCCTGGCAGAAGGTATTTCCCAACGCCCCCATGATCAATATGGCTGTTCCCGGCCCCAGCCATGCGGTCATCGACAACTTCTGGGGACTTAACCTCAATATCAACGGTAAACGTTTCCATAATGAGAACACCAATTTTGGCTTTGGCGCTTATTCAAAAATGAATCAGCCCGGGGGAATAGCCTATGGTGTCTGGGGCGCAAACTATGCGGACACCCAGCACGAATGGGAACAATCCGGCTGTGTGTTTATGAATGACATAGTAGAATACGATCCAACTTTCAAATTCCCCGGTTATTTCGGCGAACCTATGGACCCCGCCCAACCCTTAAGCCCGGAGGGAATAAAAGCCCAGTGGGCCGCCGGCGCTCAACCCGGAATAGGCTTTGACGGTAGTCCCGCTCCGGCGCAATACGCGACCGGTGAAACCTGGGAAGAGCTTATAGATAACGCCATAAAGATGGGCTGGACCATCAACAAGACGAATGCCCTGGCATCAATCGCGCGGTATCACCAGTATGCCATAAACAAAAGAGATGAAGAATTCCAGGTTAATCCTGACTTACTCTATCCGCTCTATCAGAACAAAAGCGTTACTTCCGGTCCGGAAAAATATTGCGGCCCCTTCTATATGTCCAGATCAACTCCTTCCACCTTCCTCTGCGTTACCGGCGGCCTGCGTACTAATGAATATTTGCAGGTATGCGATGCTAACGATACCCCCATCGAAGGGCTCTACAACACCGGTACCATGATCGGTGATTTCTTTGCCGGCGCATACAATTTTGGTTTCCCCGGTCAGAATTTGGGCGGCCCTTGTCTAACCCTGTCCTACCTCCTGGGCAAGGAACTGGCGAAAGGCAAAACATGGTCAGATCAGGACCCTTCAGCAGTAAGCGGAACCGCGTATGATCCTACTCCGCAGGTATCAGCCACAAAGGAGTCCTAGCAGCTTCTTACAATAGGCACTGTTAAAAAACAGCCCCGAATATGTTTCGGGGCTGTTTGATATATGTGCGGTAACCGTTTACGGGTGTTCCTATATGTGTTAAGTTCTTCGGGGGTAAAAACACTTTCTTTCCGGGCAAGAATATCACTTGATAAAAACACTAAACCAAGGTATTGTTCCGGTAATATTGAGAAAAGAAGCTATAACAGCTTACACCTTATTCGCTTGGATATAATCGTTATCTCCCCGTTTCATCACAAAACCTTGACAATGAGTAAAAAGAGGAATATAGTGGTGCACATAGTTAGATATCCGGGGGGAATAGCCTTGCAGAGCGGAAAAGACGACGGAATACTGACCCCTTCTTATACACATTTTATATAGCAAAGAATTAGTATATTCTTGCATTATATTAACGCTGTGATCCGTCCTGCAGGAAGGGTGAATGTTTTTAGCCGAATGGGAAAAAAATGGTCGTTAGGCTTGCGGTTATTGAAGATGAAAAACCTCAGTGCTTATTGATAAAAACATATATTGATCAATTCTCCGCTGAGACCGGACATACTATACATTGTTCTTTTTTTAAAGATGGAGCGGACATAACCGCCAGGTATAAAAATGATTTTGATATTCTGCTTATGGACATACAGATGCCCCAAATGGACGGCCTCAAAGCGGCCGAAATAATCCGGCGGCGGGACAAAAATGTCATTA
>JAIRLQ010000354.1 GCA_031259345.1 Treponema sp. | reverse complement strand
CACTGTCAGGATCTTCCGCTTCCCGTTCTATGTCGGTACGGCGGTTTTCAAGAAGCACCTGTATGGCTTCCGGATCGAAACGGGGCTGGGTAAAGCTTAGGTGAATCATTTCAAAAAGTGTAGTGAGGTCTCCGGAGGCTGCGGACCCCTGGAAGCCCCGGAGAAAAGGTGAAGCCCAGAACGAAAAGGAGACCTGCTTGTCCATTATCTTCCTGGTAAGTTCCGGCCGGGAATAGGGTCCAAGGCCCGAAGCGCCAAGCATTTCGGATGCCAGGGAAGCGGAGGCGTTCATTTCGGGAGGCGCGTTCATAATGCCCCCCCGGGCTTCGGCGTAAAGACTAACCTCGCTTGAACGGTTGGCAGTCTGTTTAAGGATAAGTTCCATGCCGTTGGAAAGCCGCCAGCGCAGGGCGCCGGTTTCGTCATCGGTACTTTCAAAGACAATGTTTCCCGGCGCGGGGGCGCGATCCATAAGCCCGCTCGAGGCCGCCGCGGCGGTTTCCGGCGGCGCGATTTTCATTTTGGAAACTTCCTTTACTATTTCCGCAATCCTGGCTTCTGTCAAAAGGCTGCTACTTTCGGACTCCGGAGCGGTAATAAAAACCGAAAGGTCATCTTCGGCAAACCATTTTTTTACCGTGTCGTTTATTTCCTTTACGGTGATGCCCGGCAGGAGTTTTTTTACCGCGTCGTACTCCCATTCAATTCCGGGGGCTGTTTCGCCTTTAAGAAAATGATTAATAAAAGAATTAAGAAAGTAATCTGACTCTTCATGATCCTTTTCGGCAAGGGACTTCTCCATATTGGAAAGAAGGGAACGGCGGGCAATATCCGCTTCATCTTCGGTAAACCCATAGCGCACCAGGGATTCCTTTACGGTAAGAAGTTCCCGCAGGGTTTTTTCGGTCTGGCCTGCCTTGGCTTGGCCGACAAGAACATAAAAACGCGACGAATGTCCGTAACGTATATTGCCCGCCCCGGCTGCCATGTAGGGGGTTTCGGGCTTTGAACTGGCATCGTCAAAACGCAGAAAGAGCATGGTTTCCGCAAGGTATTCGATAATGCTTTCCCGGTAGCCGGCAAGATCCCCAGGGCGTTCCTGGTTTTTAAGCTTGTAATAAAGGTCAACGCCGGTCTGGGTCAGCTCCTGGTCGGTAAGAATCAGGGACCGGATGCTCCCTTTTTTGGGCGCCGGAAGATCGTACAGGGGCCGCCTGAAAGTACCGGCGGATTTTTGAATATGAAAATGCTCTGTCAGGGAAGCTTCCAGGGCTGCCCCGTCAAAGTCGCCTACCATAATGACTG
This sequence comes from Treponema sp., assembly GCA_031259345.1. Taxonomy (GTDB): domain Bacteria; phylum Spirochaetota; class Spirochaetia; order Treponematales; family Breznakiellaceae; genus JAIRLQ01. The sequence goes on along the minus strand of JAIRLQ010000354.1, from coordinate 1,208 downwards.
CCATATTCTCCGGTCTGTACCATTTTTTATAAAAGCCCTCAAGCCGCTCCGCCGGGGCATTTTCGATAATCTCCGGCAGGCCGATGGGATCGCGGTCGGCATAAGGCGAACCTTGAAAAAGGACCGGCAGTATCTGCTTTTGTATGCGTTCCAGAGCCCCCAGGCGGGAGCGGTGTTCTTCCATTATAATGGGGCGTTCTTCATCAACATCTTTTGGGGCAAAGCTTATGGCGTGGCTCCAGTCGTCTATAATTGACAAAGCCCGGGCGGGGATGCGCTTTACTCCATCGGCGCCTTCCTCAACCGGGGCTTGTATTCCGTAGACCGTTTCATCAAAAGAGGTATAGGCATTGGCGTCGGCCCCAAAACGCATCCCCAGGGAACGCAGGTAATCGATAAGCTCGGCTTCGGGGAAATGGGCGGTGCCGTTAAAGGCCATGTGCTCCACAAAATGGGCAAGCCCCCGCTCGTCTTCGGTTTCCAGTACCGAGCCGGCGTTTACCGCCAGGGCAAGAAAAGCCCGGCCCGCAGGCTGGGAATTTTCCAAAATGTAATAAGTAAGCCCCGACGCAAGCGTTCCGGTACGGGCTTTTTCCATAAGGGGAACCGGGTCGGTCTTTTTCCCAAGCCCTTCGTACAGGGCCTTGGCGCCGGTCTGGCAGGCAAGAAGCAGGGGAAAAACCAGAATGACTAAATAGTTTTTAAAATTTTTCATACTCCTATTATATTAAAACACTAGTGTTTTGCAAATGTTTGTGGTATAGTATATTAAGGATGGTAGAAAAATGAGGTTACTCACCAGATCAGACTTTGACGGCTTGGCCTGCGGCGCGATTCTTTCGTACCTGGGAATTGTGGATGATTGGAAATTTGTGCATCCCAAGGATATTCAGGACGGTCTTGTGGAGGCCACAGATAATGATATTTTGGCGAATATTCCATATATAAAGGGCTGCAAGCTTTGGTTTGATCATCATTCAAGCGAGACCGAAAGGCTGGGGAAAAACGCCTATTTCGAGGGTGTCTCACGCAAAGCCCCCAGCTGCGCCAGGGTTGTCTACGAATATTACGGCGGCGAAGAAAAACTGGGCCGTTTTGCCGAAATGATCCATTATGTGGACAAGGTAGATGGAGGGGATCTTACACCCAAGGAAATTATCGATCCCCAGGGTTGGATACTTTTGGGCTTTATTATGGATCCCCGCACC
>JAIRLQ010000246.1 GCA_031259345.1 Treponema sp. | reverse complement strand
ACCGTGGTCATGATCATCCACGAGCGGATCAAGGAAATCGGCATGATGGGGAGCCTGGGCATGACCCGTTCCGAGATCGTGCGGGTGTTTTTCTTTGAATCGGTTTTTTTAAGCGTCTTTGGATCCCTTGCGGGGGTGATTCTGGGCGGCGCCCTTACCTTCGCCGGTTCCTTCTTTCCCCTGGACTTTAACGCCCTCATGGGCGGCGGTTTTAAGGAATACCCCGTATCCGGCACCCTGTTTCTGGAATTCGGTTCCGGTATCCTTGCCATGGGTTTTTTCTTCGGCGTAATAATCGCGTCGATATGTACACTGTTCCCCTCGCTTAAAAGCGCGTTTGTGGAACCGGTGGAAGCGTTACGGCGGTAGGGAAAAGTTATGGCGTATAAGTTAGAAGCTGGAAGTTAGGAGGTTTAGAAAATGAAAGTAACAGTATTTGTGTGGCTGCTTGTTGTAACAGCGGGGGCGTTTGTGTACGGGCAGAGTCCTTCGGCGGCGGAATTGCTGCGGCGGGTTGACGATAACGAAATCTTTACTACCATCGAATACGAAGGCGATATGATCATCGAATACCAGAACCGGCGCTATGTAAAAACCATGAAGGCCTGGGCCAGGCAAAACAATGACAGCTTTATCGAATTTGTTAATCCCGAGGATCGGGGGACTAAGTACCTTAAAAAAAGCGGGCGGCTCTATGTGTATTCCCCGGACAATGAGGAAGTGATGTTGATTTCGGGGCACATGCTCAAGGAATCTATGATGGGCTCGGATATGTCTTACGAAGATACCATAGAGAATGAAAAACTTTCGGTACGCTATGACGCGGTTATATCCGGGGCCGAAACCCGGGACGGGAAAGATTGCTGGGTTTTGGATCTTAATGCCAAAAAGAAAACCGAAAGCTATCCCAAGCGGAAGCTCTGGGTGGAAAAAACCAGCATGGACTGCGTGCATTACGAACTCTTTGCCCTCTCCGGCGCAAAGTTGAAAGAATACAATTTGCTCAAGGTCGAAGTGTTTGGCGGCCGCCGTTTCCCGGTGGAAATCGAAATCCGCGACCTTTTGCGGAAAAACAGCAAAACCACGATGATCATGCGCAACGTGGTAATGGACAAACCTATAGCCGACTCGGTTTTTAGCCAAAGAAATCTGGAAAGATAAGAATCTGATAGGAAGCGGAAGGCAAAGGGACGGTATGAAAAGGATTATTAGAGGCAGTTCTAAAATATCAGATTTTATACGCAACGGCAGGTTGCGCGCAATCTTTATATTATTGTTGGCCGCGTTTTCATCATCTTTGTTGACCGCTCAGGATATGCAGCTTTCCGGCATACTGGACAGCACTGTAAATTTTACCACCGGGGCCGGGGGTGCGGATAATTCCTGGGGTGTTGAGGAATATGCCAACCTGCGCCTTAAGGCCGAAGTGGGAGAAAGGGCCGTTTTTTATGGGTCGTTTAACCTTGTGGCAGTCTCCGGCAATTTTGCCCAAAGGGCTTCGCTTTTAGGTCAGTCAAACCCCGGCTTTGGCCAGCATTATACGGCGGGGCAGAACTATGCCGCGGCGATGGAACTTGAACGGCTTTATTTTAGAATAAACGGCGATTACCTGGATACCGAAGCGGGCCTTCTCCGTCTGGCTTTTGGTTATGGCAATGTGTGGGGATCTTCGGATTTTCTTAACCCAAGGAATCCCCTTTTCCCCGATGCCAGAAAACGCGGCATTCTGGGAACGGCATTTTCTATCTATCCGGCAGACGATTTAAAAATCGCCCTTTTCGGCGCCGCCCCGGCCAAGCCCCTGCAAAGCGGGGGAGGGGGCATTATCCCCGGCATCTCTTTGGACAGGCATTGGTCAAAGGCAAGCGTCCAGGCCCTCTACGCATACCAAACACCCCTTTCGGATTCAAAGCTTGGGCTTCACCGTTTTGGCGCTTCCCTAAAAGTGGATTCGGGACTTGGCTTTGTTGCCGATGCCCTTTATATTTTTAATCCCCGCAATCCCGGCGGCATCGAAGGGCTTTCAGCCGGCGCGGGCTTTGACTATTCATTTTATGACGGAAAATTTTATATTTTGGCAGAGTATCTTTTTAACGGAAACTTGTCGGCTACTTCCCCGGCCGGCGGCGGCAGTTTTTTGAATCACCACTATCTTTATACAAATTTTTTGTACCGCTTTAACGATTACGCCTCAATCGCCTTCCCGGATATTTTTTGTTTTGACGATCTTTCCTTTATGCCCGGTTTTATGGTAGAATATGAGCTGTTTCAGGGAATGACACTGGTTCTTTCGGCATGGATGCCTCTTGACAGGGATGTCTTTACAGGCAGTGGCCGGCATGGAGAGATGGGGCCCGAAAAAACAGAAAAGTATTTTTCCCTTGACGCTAAAGTCCGGCTTCGGTTCTAGCAGTTTGTTGCGGCGGCTTAAAGATTTTAAATATTTAAATAAATTTGTATTGTCAAACAATATAAAAATCGGTTACAATCGTTACTATAACTAGAGTGAGGAGGCTGGGGTTTTATGGCAGGCGAAGGGGTTGTTTATATAAATTGGGCCGAAGGCCTCAAAAGGATAGTTAACAATGCCAAGTTGTATATAAAAATGCTCACAAAAATGAAGAGTGATTGCGCCCAGTGGATGGTAGATCTGTCGGCGCAATTGGAGAGCGGCGACATGAAAGCGGCTCAGGGTTCGGCCCATACAATAAAGGGAACATCAGCGAACCTGGCCCTGACAGAGCTTAATAAGCAGGTTTTGGAGCTTGAAATTCAAATTAAGGCAAAAAACGCCGCCGCGGAAAGTGCCGGAGCCGACCTTGAAGAAAAACGGCCCGGGGATTATGATGAATCAATGAAAGCACAATTTGCCGCGCTTAATGCGGCCTACGAAGCTACGATGAAAGCAATAGATGAGGTTATAGCACAGTATGGCTGAAAAACTGTATAATATTCCAACAGTTCTCGTAGTCGCTGATGTTGAGATGAATGTAGTGATCATCGAAGAGATCCTGAAGGATGAATTTAATATTTTAAC
>JAIRLQ010000071.1 GCA_031259345.1 Treponema sp. | reverse complement strand
GCGGAGAGCACGGGAATCAGGTTGTAGGCCTGGAAAATGAACCCGATGCTGTGCCGCCGCAGGAAGGCAAGCTGTTTTTTGGAGAGCAGCGACACGTCGGAGCCTCCTATGCTTATGGTCCCGCCGGTAAGGGTGTCCAGACAGCCCGCCAGATGGAGGAAGGTGGACTTCCCGCTCCCCGATGGCCCGGCAATGGCGGCAAACTCCCCGCCCTCAAAACTGAGGCTCACCCCCCGCAGGGCGTTCACCTTCTGGCCGTTCAACCCGTAGTCCTTGACCACGTTTTCCGCCTCTATCACCGTCATGATGTCCCTCCTCTGTGCCATGGGGCACTATTGCACTATTTAACTAATACAATAGTAAATGAACTAGTACAATATGTCAAGCGAAATTTGAAAAATTTTTTTACGAAATAGTTAAAATTTTTTGCCCTTTGGGTGTATTCCGTTCGTTTCAAACCGGCGATAGTGAACTTACATACAAAACCTTTGCATAGCTGCGAGGGTGGATTATGCGGCTATTTAAAAATAATTTAAAAATAGACCTGATAACGAAAACGCCGGGGCCCCTTCCTACGGGAGGGGCCTGTCCGACGGCAGGAACCGGTAAAAAACTGCGGAAGGGAGACAGAATTTGCGGGGCTTTGCCCGCAGGCCGTATATATTCGTAATTTATTGTAAAAATATGACCGTCAAACTCCCCGGGAAGTCTGAAACCGTGATCTTTTGCATGGATATCTACGAAAACTGCCAATTCCCCTCGTCCCCGGGGCATCCCTGCGGCGCTCTTGCCGAGTTTTTCCAAAATAATACAAATTTTTTGCCGTTTGGGTGTATTCCGTTCGCTTCTGAACGGAGACATTTAGGTTACATAAAAAACCTTCGCATGGCAGCGAAGGGGGATTATGTGGGGATTTAAAAATAATTTAAAAAAAGTCCTGGCACACCGAAACGCCGGATATCGATGAGAATCCGGCGTTTCGGCGTTCCCCGGGGTTCCTCCCCGCCAATGGGTTCCCCGGCACCGCCTTTGGGCGGCGTCAGGTTTCCTCTCTGTCGTGCTCCTTCTGCCGCAGCTCTGTCAGCGCCTCCAGCCCGAAGACATCCCTGGTTTTGAGCTCCTCCGCTATGGAATTGGGGACCAGCATCATGGAATTCCCCGCTTTAAGGCCCTCGTTCAGGATCGAAAGTATTTTCAGTTTCATCGCCGGCTCGTTTGTGGCGTAGATTGCCACGGCTTCCTCCAGCTTTTTGGCAATTTCGATTTCCGCCTCGGCCAGCAGAATTCGCCCCTTCTTTTCACGCTCCGCCTGGGCGACCCGGCTGAGGGAATCCTGCAGCGGCTCCGGGATCTGGATGTCGGTGATCTCGATGTACTGCACGGTAATTCCCCAGTCGGTGGTTTTTTGATCGACCTCCTCCTGGAGCTGTTTTTTAATGAGATCCCCGCGCTCCAGGAATGTGGAGAGGTCATGGCTGGACACGCTGTTCCGCAAAGCTGTCTTGGAAGTCAGCGCCACCGCTTCCTCGTAGTTCTCAAGCTCCAGCGCCGCCTTTTGGGGGTCCCACACCAGCCAAAAACAGAGGGCGTCCACGGTAACGGTGACGGACTCCCTGGTGAGGGTTTCCTGGGCGGAAAAGTCGGTTACCCGGATGCGGATGTCCACCGTCCGGGCTACCCGGTCGGCCAGGGGGAGGAGGAAAAAGAGTCCCGGCTCCCGGACTTTTCTGAAACGCCCGAACCGCAGGATAATTCCCCGGTTCCACTCGTCCATTGTGCGGATGGAGAGGCTCAGCAGCAGGACCAGCAAAAAAACCGCGATCCCCAGGCCCCAGCGGGCTTCCGGGGGGGCCCATCCGGCTAAGGGGCGTTGCAGCGCCCACAGGGACGCCCCTGCAAGGGCCAGGATGATAAGCCGCAGCGCCGGCAGGGTGTAATCCCGCCTGGGGCTGGGGGGCCGCTGCTTTACCAAAGGCGGTTTTTCCGAAGCAAGCCCGGCTCCCGGCGCCGCGGCGGTTTTATGCGCTTCCTTCATGTTCACACTCCTTCGCTGTCTTCATTAAAAGCTTCGATAAGCCGGAGGGCTTCTCCCTTGTCCAGCCCGAGGCCCCGCATCTCCTTTAAAAAGCGCCCCAGGGCCTCCCGAATCGTGCTGTTCAGGGCATTTTCTTCGTTTTCCGGCTTTTTGTCGGCGATATAGGTCCCGCTTCCCACCTGGGTGCTCAGGATGCCCCGTATTTCCAGCTCCCCGTAGGCTTTGGCAATGGTGTTGGGGTTTATCTTGAGGGCCACAGCCAGGGATCGGATGGTGGGGAGTTTATCCCCGGTCTTGAGTCTGCCCGAAAGGACCCCGTGTTCGATCTGCCGGATGATCTGCCGGTACACCGGCATCCCGTTGGCCGGATCCAGGAAAAATTCCATGGGCGGCGGCTCCGGGCTTGTGCTATGCATATAGTACAAGTTATAGGCATAAGCGCGGCAGGTCAAGGGAGTTTCGGGAAAACCCGGGGAGAGGGGCCGCGGAGGAATGGAAAACAGTCCCGCTTTCATTGCCGGACCCGCGGCAAGCGCCGCAGCGGGCTTCTTTGCTAATCCTCCGTTTCTTCTGAATCCAGAGCGGCGTCTGCTATTAGTTTTTGGCCCGCCGTATCGTCGGATACGGTCTCTACTTTGTTCAATGCCTTCTTTATTGCCCGTGTCCGAACCCCGACTTTTTCTTCCAATGTTTTTCCGGCGTCATCGATCTTTTCCTTAACTTTAACCAATACGGTTTCAAAGTTTCCGAATTCTTTTTTAATGCTGCTTAATAGTTCGCGAATTACGCTTGTATTTTTATCTACAGCAATGCTATTAAATCCAACCCGTAACGCGTTTAACAAAGCGGCAATGGTAGACGGGCCGGTAACGATAATCTTTGATTCCCTTCTGATGCCTTCAAACAATTCCGGGTCGCGCACAACTTCGGCGTATTCGCCTTCAAAGGGCAGGAACATGATTGCGAATTCGGTAGTATTGGGCGGGTCGATATACTTGTCATGTATATCTTTCGCAAAACCCCTTACTGTTCTGGAAAATATCTTTCGGGCGTCTTCAACCGCCTTTTTGTCCCCCCTGTTATAGGCGTCAACAAGCGCCTCGTAGGCCGCCGCGGGCAGCTTTGAGTCAATGGGCAGCCACACCGGTTTATCCGGGTCCTCCCTGCCCGGAATATTGATGGCAAATTCCACATGGTTATCGCTGCCTTTTTTTGTTTTTATGTTTTTTTCGTATTGGCTTTTAAGGAGTATTTCTTCAAGAATAGCCTCCAATTGATATTCCCCTAATACGCCCTTTGTTTTCACATTTGTCATCACCTTTTTTAGATCCCCCACATCGGAGGCGAGGTTTTGCATTTCCCCCAGTCCCTTTTGTACTTTTTCAAGGTTATCGCTTACCTGTTTGAAGGAGGCGCTTAAACGCGCTTCAAGCGTCTTTTGCAGTTTTTCATCGACGGTTTCACGCATTTTGTCCAGTTTAGCCTCATTTCCTGTCTGAATTTCGGCAAGTTTTTTCTCCACCGACTCACGGTTCTTTTCGAGGCCCTCTTTGGTGTCCTTTGTTAATGCTTCAATTTTTGCGGATGATTTCTCTTCAAACTGTTTTAAGGACGCCGTTAATTCTTCACGGCTTTCTTTTGTCGAGCTAGCAACCCTGTCTTGAACGGACTTTAATTCTTTGTTCAGTATGTCGGAAAAACCTGATATGCTGGCCGTTACGTGCTTTTCAAATTCAATGATATTTTTAGTAAGTTCCTCCCTGTTTGTTTTTGAGGAGGAATTTAAAGAATCCTGAATTAATTTTATTTTATTATCAACCAGGTTGGTAAAATTGGAAATGACCGTTGATAACTGCTCTGAAACGGATTTAAGCGATACTATCAAATCTCCCCGGTTTCGGCCGAATTGATTCCCCAATTCATTGCGAAAGTTAAGTTCATTTTCGCCAAGCCGGCTGCTGAACGTGTCCAGATATCTTATAATATCGGTTTGGGCGCCGCTCCTGTTTTTTGCAAAAAGCAGGAGCATCACGATAAATTGGATGATGAGCATTGCCAAAATTGCCAAACCAATGATAATGTTTAAGTCCATGCAATTCCTCCCGAAGATTTTTGTTACCCTATAGCATTGAAATAAGCCTGTCAATCCCCTTGGGGCGCCGGGAGGCTGTTGTGTTTTTGGCATGGGGTGAGCGCGGCCCTGTTAGTTGAAGATTCATCTGCCAAGACGGCGAGCGGAACCGCGGCTTAGCCGCAGTAAGCCGCGCACACACCGCCCGGCGCAGGCCGCGCAAGGGACAATTCCGTGCCGCTAAAGAGTGGCACATATATCCTTCCTCTAATTGCCGGCCTACCGGCTGATAGAAGCGGATAACCCCCGGAATTGGAGCGGATAGCCCGGTCCTCGTGTCAAGCACAAGGATGCGCCCGTAACACAAAGAAGGCGCCGGAAATGCGGGGGCGCCATTTGATTCTTTGCGTCTTTTGTAATAAAATGATACCGGATACAAGCGCTTGTTCGGAAGCTGGGTTTCTGAACAAGCCTACTAACCCTTGGGGAGGAGTTTGCCATGCGCTCATTGGTTACCATTCAGCGGGTCAAGGCTGTGACGGCCATTCCCGATTCGGATTTTCTGGAGGCGG
>JAIRLQ010000163.1 GCA_031259345.1 Treponema sp. | reverse complement strand
TTCAATTTTTGGGATAATCTCACCGCGCTTAACCACCGACACGGCGGAGCCTATTTGAAGGCCCATGGCGCGGATCATGTCCGGGTTGTTAAGGTTGGCCCGCTGCACTGTGGTGCCCGCAAGGCGCACGGGGTCAACAATGCCGATGGGGGTATAGGTGGCGCCGGACTCGCTCCATTCAACTTCCCGCAAAATGCTGAAGGCCGTTTCAAGCTCAAACTTAAAGGCGATTTGTTTTTCCGGTCTGGCCCGGCGCAGATCGGCCATGTCAATTTCGACGTTTTTAACAACAAGGCCGTCAATGTCAATGGAAAGCTTTTCACGCATGGCGGCAACTTCGGCGCGATAGGCGATAATTTCTTCGGGTGTGGAAAAGAGTTTTGTCTGCGCGGTTACAAAGCCGCGTTTTTTAAGCCAGTCGATTTTTTCAATCTCATTTTTAAAAAAGCCGTCATTCCCCGGGACCGAGGCGTCGTATACTACAAGTTCAAGGTCTTCGCAGCCCTCTCCGTCTTTGCGCCGCATAATGCCGTTGGCGGCATTGCGGCAGTTTGCTTTGACGCTGTATTTTTTTTTCCAGATTTCATGGGTCATTACCACTTCGCCGCGCACGCCGCCGGAAAAGTCCGTGTCCAGGGCAGGGAGCACTCCCTTCATTTTTAACGCATTGGCGCTGATATCGTCGCCAATTTCGCCGTCGCCCCTGGTTACGGCTTTGACAAGTGTTCCTTTTTTATACTGAAGCTCAAGGCTCGCGCCGTCAAGTTTATATTGAACAAGTTTTGGCTCATCAAAGCCGGCTTTTTGCGTCCAGGCGATAAACTCTTCGGGGTTCGCCGCCTTTTCCTGGCTCCCCATGGGAATAAGGTGTTTTGCTTTGGGAAAGCCGTCAACCAGATCCGGCGGGGCGCCGGAAACCGCGCCGCCTATTTTTTTTAAGATTTTGTTGTCCGGGTCAAGGCTTTTTAACTCATCCCATAAAAGATCAAATTCGGCGTCGGAAATTTCCGCCTCGTTATTGTAATACGAGTCCTGGTACTTTTTGATAAGCCGCTCAAGCGCCCCGATTCTTTCTTTGTCTTTTTGCATTTTAAATCCGTGTAAAACACAGCTCCCTGATTTCGTGATTTTTATCCAATCCTTTTGCCTCGAATTTAGTCCGGGGGCGCCAGTCCTGTTTGGGGGCAAATCCGCCGTACTTGTTTTTTAGGCCCGGCGTTTCCTCCAGTTCTTTCAGCGCCCATTGCGAATAATCAACCCAGTCGGTTGCCATATACACATAGCCGCCGGGCAAAAGGCGGGAGGCGATTAAATCCGTAAAAGGCCGTGTAACAAGGCGTCTTTTGTGATGCCGTTTTTTTGGCCAGGGATCCGGAAAAAACAGGTGAAAGCCAAAAACGGAATTTTCGCCTAACATTTTTTTAACAATTTCCATGGCATCACCTTCGATTATGCGGATATTTTTTAATCCCCGTTTTTCAATTTCCCACAAAAGGCGGCCTATGCCGGGGCGGTGAACCTCGATCCCGATATAATTAAGGCCGGGGTTTTTTTCGGCTATTTCCGCGGTAGCGAGCCCCATGCCAAAACCAATTTCCACAATTACCGCAGCGGCGCCGCCAAAAATACTTTCAAACCGGAGCGGCTCATCTCCCACGGGTATGCCGTAAAGCGGAAGCAGGGTTTCGTAGGAACGCCTTTGGGCGTCGCTCATGCGGCCTGCCCTAAGGACATAGCTTTTAACCTGCCGGGGAACGCTCACCGTATTGAAACCGCCTCCGTAAGCGCCGATGTGTGATACTCGGGATCTTCCGCCCAAAGGGCTATGGAACGGACAGTGCCGGGAAGGTTTAGATCGTTTATATTTCCCGACGGATTGGGAATGTGCGATACCTGGACAAAAGCGCCTTCCTGATTATAACAAATAAAGCTGTTTTGGGGATATTGGGAATCAATACGGTATATGCCGTCGGAAGCGCTGAAAAAAGGATATGGGTAACGGGGCGTCTCGGGCGCGTCAAAGGTAAACTGGCGTTCGGTACGTTCCCCGCCTTTATTAACCAGCACCGCCCGGTATTGCCCCCTGGGCAGACTTTCGTTATCCCGCATTGCGATAGACCGGGTTCCAATCCAGACTTTATTTTCCAGTTCCAGCCGCACCCAATCCACGGCGTTTATCTGCCAGCGCAGGCCTTCGCGATCATGGTACAGGTAAAGTTCGTCGAGGTTTTCGATGCCGTCGTCATCATCGGGGATTATAAAGAAAGAATAGCGTTCCTCGGGCATTATTTCTCCGGGATAATACACCAGTTCCATGGAACCGAATTCTATCCTGGGCTCGCTTCGGGAACAGGCGGCAAAAGCAAGGGCAAAAAAGCCCAAAAAAAGCAGCAAAGGCGCCGCAAGCAGAGAAAACTTTTTCATAGTTTTATTATAATAATGAAGGATTAAAAGGCAAGCCCAGCCGGTCCCGGGACGGCCCGCCGCCAGGCAGACCATCTGAAAGCGGCCCATTATCGGGCCGCTTTGGTGTATCTATTTAGAGCCTGTCCATAATGTAGACACATTATGGACAGGCTTCCTTAAAAAAGGCATTTTGCGCACCGTTTTGGTACAAAACGGGAGCAAATGCAAGGTCTGTCCGCAAAGTCGTAAACGTAGTTTGCGCATCGACTTTGTGGACAGACACTATTTATATATTAATGAGACGAGGATATCCAATCTATTTCAGCAGTTCGATAATATGTTCTACTGCTTTGCGGGAAGTATAAGCGCCAGTCGCAAAGTACGCTCCGCTAGCGCTGCCAATTATATTGCGGGCGGTCGTAGCACCAACTGCGTAGATGCCAGGGATGGGCGTACCCTCGGTATTCCCACCCTCATATTTGAGTAGTTGAGAGTCCTGGGATGTAAACAAGCCGCCGGTCATATCAAGACTCACTAATGCATGCTTTACCGCATAAAACGGAGGGGTCGCAATCTTGTTGAGGCTAGACGCATTTTTATGATAGGCCTCATCATTTTTAGCATCGCAGTATCCATTGTATGTGGTTATCGTACTATCGAAAGTCGCTTTATTAAACCCGGTCTGCTCAGCCAATGCTTCAAGTGTGTCGGCCTTATAGAAATAGCCGTCGTTTTTAGCCAAGCCCGTTTCCAGCGCGTCTTTAAACTTCAACTTTTCTGCGAGCGGCGTATCAAAAATCGCGAAGAAGGCGTCAAGCTTACCCACGTATGTATAAGATGTATTAAACAGTCT
>JAIRLQ010000070.1 GCA_031259345.1 Treponema sp. | reverse complement strand
CCCCTGCTCATGGCGGGAACCCTGGCGGCCACGGAAATCGGCGGGGGAAGTTCCCTGGGGGTGGTGGAGAAGGCCAGCAACCTGGGCAGTTCCCAGTGGGGTTTGAGCGCCGCCTGGTATGTCCTTACCATGGGCCTGGCCTTTGTGATCCTCACCTTCCTGGCCCCCAAGATCCGGGCCACGGAAGTGAAGACCGTGCCCGAATATTTCCGCAGAAAATACGGCGCGGTGGCGGGGGTCTTTACCTCCATTACCATGTTCCTTCCCCTTATCGGCCTCACCGCGGGGCAGTTTATGGCCTCCGCCACGATCCTTTCGGTGATGTTGGGTTTAAGCTGGCAGACTTCGCTTATCGCGGTGGCGGTGGTAGTAACCGCCTATGCGGTGATGGGGGGTATGTGGAGTGTCGCCATTACCGACTTTGTTCAGGTGGGCCTCATTGTTTTGGGGATGTTGATTGCCATTCCTTTCGCGGTGAATTTTGCCGGCGGCTGGGAACAGGTTGTCGCCAATGTGCCCCCGGAAACGTTTAACCTTATCAAAGGCATAGGCGGGGTCAAGGCGATTATCGCCCTGGTGATCATGTATGTCTCCACCTTCACGGTGGGGCAGGAAGCGGTGTCCCGGTACTATTCCGCCCGGGACGGTAAAGCCGCCAAACAAGGGTCCATCCTCGCGGCCCTGGTAAACGGGGTGTACGCCTTTATCCCCACCATCCTGGGGATCATCACCCTGGCCCTGGTGAACATGGGGAAGGTGTCTTCCGATACGGTCCTTTCCCAGGGCGCCCGGTATTCCCTGCCGGTATTGGCCGCCCTGACCATGCCCGCGGTGATTGTGGGCTTTTTATTTTCAGGTATCATCTCCGCCACCATGTCCAGCGCGGACTCGGACCTTTTGGGGGCGGGTTCCATTTTCGGCAATGACATTTATAAACAGTTTATCAGGAAAGACGCTTCCGATAAGGAGATCATGCGGGTAACCCAGATCACCATGATCATCGTGGGGGTATTCAGCCTCATCGTGGCGATGAACGCTACCAGCATTATCGACCTTCTGATGTTTTCTTTTACCCTCCGGGCCGCCGGCGCGTTTTTCCCCTATGTGATCGGCCACTATTGGAAAAAATCTTCCACCGCCGGAGCTATCGCGTCCCTGGTTGTGGGAAGTATAGTCTCCGTTATTTTTGAACGGAAAATGATTCCCGGCCTTACGTTTTTCGGCTGGGAACAGCAGACCGTTATTCCGGGGCTCGTATGCGCCCTGATTGTATATATCATTTTCACGCTCATCCGGCCCTCGAAACGGGACAGCACAGACTTGCCCCCGATAGCGGAAAGCCGGTAATGCGGAAGGAGACAAAAGATGATAGATTTTGCTGCAATTAAAAAAGCCGCCGAGGCATATAAGGCGGACATGACGGCGTTTCTCCGCCGTATTGTAAAGGAGCCGGGCGAAAGCGCCGGCGAAAAGGCCCACGCCGACATCATCCTTAATGAGATGAAAAAGCTTGGTTTTGACGAAGCGGGTATCGACAAGATGGGGAATGTCATCGGCTATATGGGGAAAGGTAAAACCCTTATTGCTTTTGACGGCCACATCGACACGGTAGGCATTGGCAATCGCGCCAACTGGAAGTTTGATCCTTACGAAGGCTACGAGAACGAAACCGAAATCGGCGGCCGCGGCACTTCCGATCAGCTCGGCGGCCCTGTCGCGGCGGTCTATGCCGCAAAGATCATGAAAGATCTTGGACTTCTTAATGACAAATACCGCGTCATGGTAACCGGCACCGTACAGGAAGAAGACTGCGACGGGCTTTGCTGGCAGTACATAATCCGCGAAGAAGGCATTAAACCGGAATTCGTTGTTTCAACCGAGCCCACAGACGGCGGCATTTACCGCGGGCACCGCGGGCGGATGGAAATCCGTGTTGAGGTTCAGGGGGTATCCTGTCATGGATCAGCCCCCGAACGGGGGGATAACGCCATTTATAAAATGGGCGAAATCCTTGGCGAAGTAAAAGAGCTTAACAACCGCCTTAAAACCGACGCCTTTCTGGGCAAGGGTACCCTGGCGGTATCGGAAATCTTTTTTACTTCCCCAAGCCGCTGCGCCGTGGCAGACTCTTGCGCCATCAGCATTGACCGCCGCCTTACCGCAGGCGAAACCGATAAAACCGCCATTGCGGAAATTGAAGCGCTGCCGTCGGTTAAAAAACACAGCGCAAAAGTAACCATGTACCAATACGACAAACCCAGCTATACGGGCCTTGTTTATCCCATCGAATGTTATTTCCCCACCTGGACCCGCCCCGAGGATGCCCCCGAAGTACAGGCTATGGTAAAAGCCCACGAAGGCTTGTACGGTAAAGCCCGTGTTGACAAGTGGACTTTCTCCACCAACGGCGTAACCATTATGGGGCGCAACGGTATCCCGTGCGTTGGCTTTGGCCCGGGCAAAGAAGCCCAGGCCCATGCCCCCAACGAAATAACATGGAAAGATGATCTGGTAAAATGCGCCGCGGTCTACGCTGCCCTTCCCTCAATCTATACAGAAAACAAGGAGTAAATTATGGCTTATATCAATCAGTACACTTCACGGCTGGACAATCTTAATTTTAAGGATATGTTCAACAATGACTTTTTCCTTACCTGGGAAAAATCATACGACGAGATCCTTGCCACCTACACTGTGGCGGATGCCCTTCGCTGGCTAAGGGAAAATAATATTTCCACCCGTATTTTTGATTCAGGACTGGGAATTTCCCTGTTTCGGGATAATTCCACCCGGACCCGCTTTAGCTTCGGCTCTGCCTGTAACCTTCTGGGCCTTGAAGTACAGGATCTTGACGAAGGGAAAAGCCAGATTGCCCACGGCGAGACAGTACGCGAAACCGCCAACATGGTAAGCTTTATGGCCGATGTAATCGGCATTCGCGATGACATGTATATAGGGAAGGGCAATACCTATATGCGCGAAGTTGCCAAGTCGGTTCGGGAAGGCTATGTCGACGGCAACCTTGAGCAATGCCCTACCCTTGTCAATCTTCAGTGCGACATTGACCACCCCACGCAGATCATGGCCGACATGAATCACATTATCCATTATTTCGGCGGTGTTGATAAGCTAAAGGGAAAGAAAGTTGCCATGACCTGGGCATATTCGCCTTCATACGGCAAACCTCTTTCGGTGCCCCAGGGCGTCATCGGTCTTATGACCCGCTTTGGCATGGAAGTTTCCCTTGCCCATCCGGATGGCTACGAAGTCATGCCGGAAGTAGAAGATGTAGCCCGCAAGAATGCCGTCGCCTCAGGCGGGAAGTTCAGCAAGACAAACTCTATGGCAGAGGCCTTTAAAGACGCCGATATAGTATATCCCAAAAGCTGGGCGCCTTTTGCGGCAATGGAAAAACGTACCAATCTTTACGGCGCAGGCGATACAGACGGTATCAAGGTTCTTGAAAAAGAACTCCTTGCCCAAAATGCCAACCACAAAGACTGGGAATGTACCGAAAAATTGATGAAGTCAACACGGGATGGCAAAGCCCTTTACCTTCACTGCCTGCCTGCGGATATTTCCGGCGTAAGCTGTAAAGAAGGTGAAGTTGAAGCATCTGTGTTTGACCGCTACCGGGTGCCGCTTTATAAGCAGGCAAGCCACAAGCCCTATATCATCGCCGCCATGATCTTCCTGTCAAAAGTTAAATGCCCCCAAGAGATACTTTCCGCCTTGGCCGGCTCAGGTAAAAAGCGGTTTTTGGGATAATATGAAAAAGCGAATTGTTATTGCCCTGGGCGGAAACGCCCTGGGAGAAAATCTGAAGGAACAAATGGAAGCCGCCAGGGGAACCGCCAGGGCAATTGTAGACCTTGTCGAGGCCGGACATGAAATTGTAATTATTCATGGCAACGGCCCCCAGGTTGGCATGATAGAAACGGCGTTTGAAACCGCCGCAAAAGCGGATCGGCATTTCCCTGTGCTTCCCATGTCGGTGTGCGTAGCCCTTAGCCAGGGTTATATAGGATATGATTTGCAGAACGTTATCCGCAAGGAACTGGACAGCCGTAAAATGCCAATTCCTGTGGCAACAATTATCACCCAGGTTGAGGTTGATCCCGATGACCCCGCCTTCAAAAACCCAACCAAACCTATCGGCGGTTTTATGACAAAAGAAGAAGCCCTGGAGATGCAAAAGAGGGGTGTTGCGGTCATGGAAGATGCCGGGCGGGGCTGGAGGCAGGTTGTTGCCTCGCCCAAACCGGTAAATATTATAGAAATCGAAACCATTAAGGCTATGCTTGCCGCAGGCCAGATCCCTGTAGCGGCTGGGGGCGGCGGTATTCCTGTAGCCAAAAAAGAAGACGGGCAGTACCACGGCATGGGCGCCGTCATAGACAAGGACTTTAGCGCCGCTAAACTTGCCGAATCCCTGGGCGCGGATCTCCTGATTATTCTTACGGCGGTAGAAAAAGTGGCTGTCAATTTTGGCAAACCGGATCAAAAGTGGCTCGACAGCCTGAGCGCCGCCGAGGCGGAAAAGTACATCAGCGAAAATCAGTTTGCAAAAGGTTCCATGCTGCCAAAGATACAGGCGTCCCTGTCATTTGTCCGCGCCAGACCCGAAGCAAAAGCGCTAATCACCTTATTGTCAAAGGCCAAAGACGGCATTGAAGGAAAAACCGGAACAATCATCAGACTTGTTCAATAACCCGGTGGAGGGCATAATGGCTCAAGAGCAGACAGAGAAAATAAAAAACAGCGGTCGCAGTTTAATCTATCAGTTGGAAGGCCGCCCAAGCTTAAAGATTGCCTTTCCTCTTGGTTTGCAGCATGTGCTTTCCATGTTTATCGGAAACCTTGCGCCGGTGCTTGTCCTTGCGGGTATCACCAATGCCGCAACAGGTGAAATGATTATTACGCCTGAACAGCGAATGCTCATGGTTCAGTGCTGCATGTTTGCCTCCGGGGTAACAACTTTTATCCAGCTCTATCCCCTAAAGCTTGGTCCATATCAAATTGGCGCCGGCCTTCCTATTGTAATGGGGACGGCTTTCGCGTTTGTTCCCACGCTTCGTACACTTGGCGCCGAGTTTGGCATTAATATTGTCCTTGGTTCAATTATGGTCGGCGGCGTTGTGGAAATTCTTATGGGTTTTTTTATTAAGCCCCTTAAACGTTTCTTTCCGCCCCTTGTAATTGGCGCGGTACTCATGACTATAGGCATGCATCTTTTGCCTGTTGGGGTGCAGTATTTTGCCGGCGGAGCTGCCGCAGAAGCCAATGCCGGAATTGCCGAAAACCTTATTGCCCAAGGCAAGGAGGTCCCCTCAAATGTCGCCGCCCTTGCGGCAAGGTATGCATCCTGGCAAAACCTTACCATTGGGTTTTCCGTGTTTATTGTGATTCTTCTTTTACAGCGCTTTGGCAAAGGGATGTTTAAAATTTCCGCAATTCTTATTGGTATAGCTATCGGATATATAATTGCCATAGGTCTAGGAGAAGTTAATTTTAACCAGGTGACAAATGCCGCTTATATTTCCATTCCTCTCCCTCTTTCCATAAAACCCGAATTCAGGCTTGAGGCTATTCTCGCCATAGCGGCCATTTATGTTGTTTCGGGGCTTGAAACAATGGGTAATATTAACGGAATAACTGTTGCGGCGTTTGACAGGGAAGCCACATCCAGGGAAATGTCGGGAGCGGTTATGGCGGACGCGGCAGGATCCATGTTTGCATCTCTTTTTAACACGCTGCCCAATACCGCCTTTGGGCAAAACGCGGGAATTGTCGCAATGACCAGGGTTGTCAATAAATTCTGCATTGCCACAGGCGCGGCGCTTCTTATTCTTGCGGGCTTTATTCCAAAAATCGGGGCATTCTTTGCCGCCATGCCCTACAGCGTTTTGGGAGGAGCTGTTGTTACAGTCTTCGCCATGATCATGCTTAATGGCATTAAGCTTATCGCAAAAGCCGGTTTTTCCGACAGAAATCTTTTAATTCTTGCCATAACCTTTGGCATTGCCTATGCCATTGGCGACAACAAACTCCTGGTTGCCCATCTTCCCGGCTGGCTGCAATTTGTTTTTAAAGATACAACTGTTGCGGTTTGTATTTTTTCAATTGTCCTTAATTTAATTTTTCCGCCTTCGAACGAGGAAAAAGCCATTCTTAAAAAAGCACAGGAAGAAGCGGCTCTGGAGGATTTAAAGTCATGAGTGAAATAATGCGGCCCATTCCCTTTAAGAATCTTGTCCGCTGGGCGTTAAACGAATATAAAGAAAAAGGAACGGTTTTTAGCATACAAAAAGAAAAATTTTACAAAAATAAATCCGGCACTGGGATTACCTTATTCGGCACAAAGCTTGGTTCCCCCGTCGGGCCTGCGGCAGGACCAAATTCCCAGCTTGCCCAAAATATTGCAGCCGCCTATCTTGCCGGAAGCCGTTTTATGGAATTAAAAACCGTCCAGGTTATGGACGGCGAGGAATTGCGCAAATGCGTTCCCCGCCCCTGTATCAATGCGGAAGACGAAGGTTACAATGTTGAATGGTCAACAGAATTAACGGTAGAGGAAGCTTTTGATGAATACATTAAAGCCTGGTTTTTATTGCATTTATTTTCAAAAGAGTTTGATCTATCGGCTTCCCGTGATTTTGCCTTTAATATGAGCGTCGGCTACAGCTTTGAAGGCATCACTTCCCCAAAAATCGATAATTATATCCAGGGCATGAAAAACGCATCGGCATCGAATATTTGGAAAGAATGTTTTAACTGGCTCAATGACAATATTTCTTTATTTGGCGCTTTTACCAAAAATGATCTCAAAGCCATTTCTCCTTCGGTTTCACCAAGCATTACGCTTTCAACTTTGCACGGCTGCCCAAAAGAAGAAATAGAAAAGATTGCTTCCTATCTGATTACGGAAAAAGGGCTTCACACGTACATTAAATGTAATCCTACATTGTTGGGATATGAAACGGCGCGTAATATCCTTGATTCACTGGGCTACCGCTATATTTCTTTTGACGATCATCACTTTAAGGACGATCTGCAGTTTAATGACGCGGTCGCCATGACCAAGCGGCTTATGGAATTATCCCAAAAACATAGAGTTGATTTCGGCGTTAAAATTACCAACACGTTCCCTGTAGAAATCAAGCGCGGGGAATTGCCCGGCAGCGAAATGTATATGTCAGGCCGCGCCTTGTTCCCGCTTTCCATTACTGTTGCCGAAAAATTAAGCTCTGCTTTGGAAGGCAGGCTGCCGGTTTCTTATTCAGGGGGAGCAGACTTTTTTAACCTAAAATCAATTCTGGAAACCGGCATACGCCCGATAACTGTAGCGACAACCATCCTTAAACCCGGCGGTTATGAAAGGTTTAGGCAGCTTGCCGAATTGGCGGAAGAAAGCCTTAAAAATATGCTCCCGCTAAAACAGCAAATTGACGTCAAAAAGTTATTTTTACTCGCGTCATCATTTAAAAACCTTAAACGTTTTTATAAACATTTCCGCCATTCAGGAACAAGGAAGACCGCTTCTCCCCTGCCCTTTTTTGATTGTTATAAGGCGCCATGCAAAGACGGCGGCTGTCCAATAAACCAGCGCATACCTGAATATCTTTTAAAAGTTTCGTCCGGCGATTATAGAGAAGCTTTTAATATTATTGCCCTGGACAATACCGCGCCTTCCATAACCGGTACTATTTGTGATCATCAGTGCCAGGCTGAATGTACCCGGGTGGATTACGATGATCCCCTGGAAATCAGGCAGGCAAAATTGCTGGCTGCGGAAAACGCTCAAACCGCTTATATTGCTTCTCTTAAAACTCCGCCTCTTAGAACCGATAAAAGTGTGGGAATTGTAGGGGCAGGGCCCGCGGGAATAGCGGCGGCTATATATCTTAAAAGGAATGGCGTGCCGGTAAAAGTCTACGAAAAACGCCCGGAACCCTATGGCGTAGTTAGCGCAATTATTCCTTCTTTCAGAATTAGCCCGGAAGCAATTACGCGCGATTACAAGATCGCTCTTAAGCTGGGCATTCAATTTGTTTTTAATGTCCCCGAAGAATTTTCTGTTGAAAATCTAAAAACCGAGCATGCTTTTGTTATACTTGCTACAGGTGCCTGGAAAGAAGGGCTTCCCCCGGTTAGCAAAGGTAAAGAAAATATTATAGACGCCCTTCAATTTCTTGAAAAATCAAAAGCTTCAAACCTTTCCCTTGATCTTGGAAAATCTGTAGCGGTCATTGGCGGCGGAGACGTTGCCATGGACTGCGCAAGAGCGGCAAAACGCAACAAAGGGGTCGATGAAGTTACGATTGTATACCGCCGCACCAGAGATTTTATGCCCGCTCAGGGTGAAGAAATTGATTTAGCCCTTGAAGACGGCGTAAAAATAATTGAACTGCTTGCACCGCTAAGCTATGAAAAAAACGAGCTTTTGTGTGAGGTAACGAAGCTTGGCGATTACGATGCTTCAAAAAGGCGGGGCATCATTGGCACGGGCGAAAAAAAGACGCTTTATTTTGACACCGTAATTGGCGCCGTAGGCGCAAGGGTTGATACAGGCCTGTTTGTAAAAAATAATATTCCCCTTAATGCCTCCGGATTCCCTGAAATTGACAAAGCGAACAAAAGCCCCATAGGCAATGTTTATCTCGCAGGGGACTGTAAATCAGGAGCCGCGACAGTAGTAAAAGCAATAGCTGACAGCAAGATTATCGCGTTGGACATTTTTTCCAAACTTGGTCTCTCAAGCGATATTGACAAAAATCAAAACATTCCTGTTTTATCAAAACCGGAAAATTGCCGTCGTAAAAAGGGAATTTTCAGTCCCGGAAAAAAAGACAAGACCGATGCGCTTCGCTGCCTTTCCTGCGACACCCTTTGCGAAATCTGCGCAGATGTTTGTCCCAACCGCGCAAACATGGCTGTTCCCGTACAGGGTTTTGTCCTGGCAAACCAAATTATCCATTTTGACAGAATGTGCAATGAATGCGGCAACTGCGCTACCTTCTGTCCCCATGCGGGTGCGCCCTACAAAGACAAATTTACCCTTTTTCATTCCGAAGAAGATTTTAAAAACAGCGAAAACAAAGGAGTTTTGTTTCTTAAAGATCAAATGCTTTTCCTGCGGCTTGAAGATAATTCAACCCTGCATTGTAAAACCGATGATAAAAATATTCCGGATTCATACAAAAAAATAATTGCCGCAATTCAAAATACCATGCAAGGAGCGTTATTATGATTTTAATAGGAAACGGTAAAATTGTAACCCGTGACGGTTTATCTCCATTTATCAATAACGGCGCGGTTTTAATTGACGGTAAAATAATTTGCGATGTGGGCGAAAGCCAGGCCCTAAAAGCCAAATATCCGGATGCTGAATTTATCGATGCCAAAGACCGGCTTGTAATGCCGGGCTTTATCAATGCCCACATGCATTACTACAGCACTTTTGCCAGGGGTATGAATTCCGGCGGCAGGCCCGCCTTTACTTTCGGCGAAATTTTGCGCGGCCTTTGGTGGAAATTGGACAAACAGCTTACCCTTGAAGACGTATATTATAGCTGCATTTGCCCCATGATTGACGAGGTTCGTTCCGGCGTTACTTCTGTAATAGACCACCACGCAAGCCCTTATGCGATACCCGGAAGCCTTTTTAAAATTGCCGAAGCTGCAAAACTGTTTGGAATCCGAAGCAATCTCTGTTATGAAATATCCGACAGAGACGGTGAAAAAACAAAAGACGAAGGCATAAAAGAAAACCTGGACTTTGCCAATTACTGTAAGGAGCAAAACGACGACATGATTAAATCCCTTATGGGTATGCACGCCCAAATGACCATAAGCGAAAAAACCATGGAGCAGGTAGTTTCCGCGGCCCGGGGCGCGGGCATAGGTTTTCATATCCATGCCGCCGAAGGCATTGAAGATGTAATTGATTCCCTTTCAAAATACAATCTTCGGGTTATAGAACGGCTTTTTAAGCACGGCATACTTTCTTCAAAAAGTATCGCGGTTCACTGCGTACACGTTACAAACGCGGAAATGGAAATTCTTAAAGAGAGTGCCGTCGCGGTTGTACATAATCCCCAGTCCAACATGGGGAATGCCGTAGGGGCCTCTCCTGTTCTTGATATGATAAAAAACGGCGTGCTGGTAGGCATGGGTACCGACGGGTATACATCGGATATGACCGATTCATTTAAGGCCGCCGGTTTACTGCAAAAACACTCGCTGGCCAATCCTTCCGTTGGCTGGGCTGAACCACCGGCCATGCTTTTTGATAACAATAAAACAATTATGGAACGGTTCATCAACGGCAAAGTTGGCGCAATAAAAAAAGATCATTATGCGGATCTGATTATTGTTGATTATAAAGAACCTACGCCGGTAAACGAAAATACCATAAACAGCCATATTCTTTTTGGCATATCAGGACGGCATGTTGATACAACCATTATCAACGGCAAGGTTGTAATGCGTGAACGGGAGCTTGTAAATATAGATGAAGAAGCCCTGATGGCAAAATCCAGGGAACTTGCGCAAAAGCTTTGGAGCCGTATATAATAAATGCCATGAAAGACCTGCTGATAAAAAACGGGACTGTAGTAACCGAAGACAGCATAGGTATTTTCGATGTTCTTTGTTCCAATGGCATAATAAAACAAATTGAGCCGCATATTGATCCGGCTTCGCAAGAAAAAGACATCGAATATATTGACGCTTCCGGAAAAACAGTTATTCCCGGAGGCGTGGATGTTCATACACACCTTAACCTCGACACAGGCTCGGCTGTTGCATGCGATGATTTTTACACAGGAACTGTTGCCGCGGCCTTTGGGGGAACTACCGCCATTGTTGATCATGTCGGTTTTGGGCCTAAAGGCTGCCCTCTGGATCACCAAATAAAAAAATATCACAGCCTTGCCGGGGGCAAAGCAATTATCGACTACAGCTTCCACGGCGTTATTCAGCATGTTGACGACGATGTACTGCAAAAAATAGAAACCCTTCAAGCGGAAGGGATTACCAGTTTTAAAATCTACCTTACTTATGACTTTAAGCTAAACGACAGCGACGCTTACCGGGTTTTGGAAAAGGCAAAGCAGGCGGGCGCTATAATTACCGTCCATCCGGAAAATCATGATGTCATCCGGCATCTGCGCGAAAAATATATACGCGAGGGAAAAACAGGCCCGGCGTACCACCCCCTTTCGCGCCCAATGGAATGTGAAGCGGAAGCAATTAACCGTATGATTCTTTTGGCAAAAATGACAGGCGACGCCCCCCTTTATATTGTACA
The DNA here is from genome assembly GCA_031259345.1 of Treponema sp. Lineage (GTDB taxonomy): Bacteria > Spirochaetota > Spirochaetia > Treponematales > Breznakiellaceae > JAIRLQ01. The sequence goes on along the minus strand of JAIRLQ010000070.1, from coordinate 231 downwards.
TTTATCTAACCGTCTGGGGCTTGAGTATATACGCGAAGCCAGAAAAATGGGGCAAAAAAATCTTTTTGCCGAAACCTGTCCCCAGTATCTTTTTCTTGATGACAGCCTCTATTCCGGCGGATTGTCGGGCCTTAAATATATTATGTGCCCACCGCTCCGAAAAAAAGAAGATGCCGAGGCGCTTTGGCTTGGCCTTGACCGGGACATAAACACCATTGCGACAGATCATTG
>JAIRLQ010000122.1 GCA_031259345.1 Treponema sp. | reverse complement strand
GGCCTGGTATGCCTGCTTGTCCGCCTGAGCCCTGGGGGCCTGTACCGCAGGGCCCCGGGATCGGTTGAGCACCCGGTACTGAATCATGGTTTTGTCGATAAGCCGCGCCATTTCACCGCCCAGGGCATCGACTTCCCGTACCAGGTTGCCTTTGGAAAGGCCGCCTATGGCGGGGTTACAGGACATGGCGCCAATATGGTCCGGGTTTTGTGTTATAAGAAGGACAGAAAAACCAAGCCGGCTGACAGCCAAAGACGCTTCAATGCCGGCATGTCCGCCGCCAATTACAATGCAGTCATAATCCATGACGCTACTTTCCCACGCAGAATTTGCTGAACATGGTTTCCAAAAGATCCGCGGTAGTAAATTCCCCGGTGATTTCGCCAAGACAGTTTACCGCGTCCCGAAGCGGCGGGGCAATGATATCCAGTTCCGCAAGCTCCAGCGCTTCTTCTACCGAATCAATGGCGGCATCGATCAATTCTTTCTGGCGCTCAGTACCGGGCCCGGCGCTGTCTTTAAGATCTCCGGCTTCGGCAGGGTTTCCGCCCGCGGCTTCTTCCAGGGTTTCCGCTATAAGGCGGCACAGCCCGCCAATACCTTCGCCGGTTTTGGCGCTGACAGGGAAAAGCGCTTTGCCCTCCCGGGGCAATTCCGGCTTTGGCGAAAGGTCTGCTTTGTTCCATAAAACAATGCGGGGCGCTTTCCGCAAATCCGTCCTCCCGGCTTGGATAAAATCAATATCGTCTTTGGTAATCCCCGTTTCTCCGTCAATGACATAAAGGACAAGATCCGCGGTTTCCACAAGCTCCCGGCTTTTTTCAATGCCTATACGTTCAACTTCGCCTAAAGCGACGGAAGCCGTTTCGCGCAGGCCTGCGGTATCCGCAAGACGGACAGGGATGCCTTCGAGAGAGAGCGCGGCTTCAATCCAATCCCGGGTTGTACCGGGTATGTTTGTTACAATGGAACGATCTTCTTTTAACAGATAATTAAACAGGCTTGATTTTCCGGCATTGGGCCGGCCCGCCAAAACGACCAGAGCGCCTTCCGCATAAAGCCGTTCCCGCCGCCAGGAATCCGCCAAACGCCGCAGGCGGGAAAGCGCTTCTTCCGCCCGGGAGCGTCCGGGGAGCAGGCCCTCTTTTTCGCCCGAAGCTTCCGGTAAGGAAACTTCATCTTCGGAATAATCAAGGTAGATTTCCGCTTCCGCAAGAGTTTGAATTAACAAGTTTTTAATAGCCGTAATTTCGGCTTCAAGGGCGCCGGAAAGACGGCGGACGGCCTGCCCCCGGGCCTTGTCCGATTTTGCCTGCACCAGTTCCATTACCGATTCACAGCGGGTTAGATCAAGCTTGCCGTTCATAAAGGCGCGGAAGGTAAATTCCCCGGGAAGGGCTTCCCGAAAACCGGCTTGCTTAAGGGCGGCCATGATTTTTTTAACCACAGCCGTTCCACCGTGGCAGCTAATGTCAACCGCGTCTTCTCCGGTATAGCTTTTGGGAGCCCGGTATACCGAAACAATTACTTCGTCAATTAATTCTTTTTCTTTTATCCAGCCGTGAACGGAGCTGTTTCCGGGGGCGTTTAAAAGCTTTTCGGGTTTGGAAAACAATTTTGACAAAAGCGTTATGGCAGTGCCGCTTTTATTGTCGTTTAAGTCTTTGCCCCCGCCGCCCGAAAGCCTTAAAAGCGCAAGAGCGCTTTCGCCCGAAGGAGTGGCAAGGGCGGCGATGGGGTCATAGCTGCCGTATGAAGGCGTTTTCACGTTTTTTCCCTGCCGGCCTTTGCGGCGTCCGGCTCAAGTTCCGCCAAACCGGCCATGAGGAACAGCCGGGGCGCGCCGGCTGTAACCCACAGCCCAAGAATACAAAAGCGGATAAATGCGCCCATTGTTTGATACGGGGATGACGCGCCCCAAAAAGGCAAGTCCGCAAAAATTGATTTTTCTCCGGGGAGTATAAATTTCAGGGCAATAAAGATGATTGCGGCTCCGGCTCCGCCCAGGACAAAACGCAGGGCCAGAAAAAGGAAGGGGGGCTTTTTCCCTTTAAGAGGAGCGGAAGCGGAGAAGGGAAAATGATGTTTCATCAGGCTGTAGCCAGAGCCCGCGCCCAGAAACAGGGCGGGAAAACTTGAATCGCCCGGGGCTATACCGTTCATAATAAGGGCGGCGGCGGCAGAGGCGATAAGCTGTCCCCTCATTCCCCTTTCCCTTAAAAAAACGGTGAGGTACGGGCTTAGAATATAAAAAAGCGCCAAAAAAATTATACCCAAAAGCCAGCCCGCAAGAAGATCCGTAGGGAAGTGTACTCCCAGATAAAGGCGGCTAAACCCAATCAACAGAATTAACAAAATTGTAATAGCATAGATGACAGAACGGTTTTTTCTAAAACGGTTCCATGTCCATGACGCAAGGGGGAAATATACAATCAGGCTTGTCTGGGCATGGCCGGAAGGGATGCCGTAACCCGGTTCGGGAACAAGACCCAGCTCAGGTTCAAGATGAAAGGGGCGGGGCTGGGCGAACAATATTTTTAGCGATACATTTGCCCAGGACGAAAGAGCCGTAAGCAGCACAAGGCGTATGCCCCGCTTTTCATCGATACACCAGAAAACCAAAAGTAACAGGGGAACTAAAAAATAAGCCGAACCCAAGGTGGTAATGAATTTTACCAAAACGGTCATTGCCGGGTTTTCGATTTGCTGAATTGTCTTTATAAGCTCTATTCCCCGGCGGTATAGCTCCGTCAGAAAAGGGAGCTTTTCCGCCGCCATGATTTGTATAATTTCGCCTTTCATTCTTTACGGCACAATCGCGCTCTGCATCTCGGTGTAATCGCCGCAGAGGCCGCCTGCCTGCCATTGCATGGCAATGTAGACCGTCTTTCCGCGGTCCTCCTCCCGGAAATAGAGCAGGTAGGGGGAGCGGGTGGCAAGTACCCTGCGGTCGGTTAAGTCCTCAGGAGACGCCGGGGGCTTATCCCGAATGGCCAGGGAGATTACCGCGCCGTTCGTGCCGTAAGGGCGGGCCCTGGATTCTCTGCCCTCGTCCTTAAAGGGGATGGCAAGGAGCCGCGTGTCCTTCACCTTGATGTAGAAGACAGGCCGCGTTTTTGGTTTGCCAAAGGGGGTGCGGGTCGGGTCGACAGGGGCAATCCCCATGTTAGCCAGGTGTTCCGCAGTTACGATTTCCGGGAAACCCCGGAACCAGACCCGGATGAAGCGTGAAAGTATCGCTTTGCTGCGGGTGAAAGCCGCCTTCATGGCCTCCGTGTCCGCCTGGGTGTGGGGATGAAGGGTACGGCCATACGCCGTATGCCAGTCCGTAAAGGCGTCCGAGAGGAGCGTCCGCTCCGTCTGGGGGATGTGCGTCCACCGCGGGTTCTCGCCATCGCACATAAAGGCCACATATTGGACAATATTTCCGTAAAACGTATCATACGCGGCTTTTCCTTGGGGGATAAGGGATTTTCCACTCATAACCGCCTCCTTCCTTCCTCTTTTTCTAAGATTAGAGTTGTTTAAAAACCTCAGTTTTTAAACAACAACCGCTAAAATTGTATCTCTATTCAAAACTTTCCGCAATATACCCCGCAGAGCCTGCGATCCGTTTTTCTAAAGCCGCGATCCGTTTTTCAGGTCCTGCGATCCGTTTTT